>JAUIHC010000236.1 GCA_030432455.1 Phycisphaerae bacterium
GGGCGGCCTGGCCGCCTCAGGGGCCGCCACTGGCGGGGGACTGGGTGACACGGACGCCGTCGCCGGTACGGGGGCCGGAGAGGCGGAGGGCGGGGGGCTGATGGCCACCGGATTCCCGATCAGCGATCCCAGCCCGCGTCCAAGCCGGCGACCCGCCGGCTTCTGCTTGTCTGCTGCCATGAGGTGACTCCTATCGTGGTCCCAATCGCCGGCCCGCCATCTGCGGCCAGTTGCCGGAGAGAGCATACCGGACCTCAGGGATTCCTGCGTTCCACGTGGAACGGATCGCCAAGAGCACGACAGGCGGTGCCACATCGACTCGTCGGAGATCGCCCATGCTGGCGAGCGACCCTGTTCCACGTGGAACATCACTCAAGCCGGTTCAGCTGGCACGCTCTCAACGGCCTGGCCCCATGAAGCCGCATCTTCTCAGATCCCAGCCAGCGTCCACCCCAACCCGTGCCAGAGCAGCCATGACGCGTCGTACCGTTCCACGTGGAACGGCGACAAACCGCGAGCGTGGCGGCGGCCAAATGCGTCCTATAACCTCAAACAGAAGGCAAGAAGAAGACCCGGGCGTGAAGCCCGGGCCCCCCGGATGATGCGACCTGCTCCGAGCCCAGGAGGCAGTGTCCTGTTGCTCGGCCGCGGCGGAGCGGTGGATCTCCGCAGCGGTTCAGTGTCACATCCCGTTGTATGACAAAGCCTTAGCCCATCAACCATAGCATCCAATGACGGCTGGCGGCGGGGGCGTCGATCCTTTGAAACGCTCGATGGGCCCCCTCGGTTCGCCACCTCCGAGAACCTCGGCGTCTGGGGTGACACCCCCACGCACGGCCCGGCGGTATTCTCCACCTCGCTTCGGAATCGAGGAAGGCGGTGTGAATCCGCCACGCACGCGGCACCGTGTGCATCGCTCTGCGATGCGAGTCGGGTCGTCGATCCTGAAGCCGTGTCCGGTGACGTGAGTCCGATCCGCCGTGAATCGTGTTCACGGACGGCCTCGGCCGACCGATCACCGCCAGCCGCCGGCGCGACTCCGGCGAGAAAGCAGGCGACTCTTGCGCATTCATATCCCCCTCTTGGCGTCCCCGTTGGTGGCCGTCGTTCTCCCGCTCGGCCTCGGCTCCTCCACCGTCATGGCCGAGCTCGTTGATCGGTTCACCGTCGGCACCGGCGACCAGACCGCGTCCCTTCAGTTCGACTTCCTCGACGGCAGGACCTGGGTGTTCGACATCGAGTGGACCGGCACCTTGACAGGTCGCGACGCCTTCGATGTTCTCGCCGCCGACACCACCGGTCGCTTCAGCTTCGACTTCGACGTCATCACCTATTCGTTCGGCGACTTCCTCGTCGGCGTGACGATCGACGACGCCACCGACTTCGGCACCGGGACACCGCCCGACTACCTCGATACCTGGCACTACTGGACGGCGAACGCGGCGGCGGATCCATGGGATCAGTCGTTCATCGGCTTCAACGATCGCGTGCTCGCCGACGGCGCCCGCGATGGATGGGTCTTCGGAACCTCCGCGACGCCCGCGACGATTCCGGCACCCGCCACGCTCACCGTGCTCGGCATGGCGCTCACGGGAGCGTGCCGACGGCGACGGGGCGGCTGATCGGACACCCTCGGATCCTCGGACCGTGCGGCTCGCCTCGATATCATCGCGACGAACGACGGGGCCGAGGATCCGGACATGCCACCATCGCGCTGTCACCCGCACCTCTCATTCCGAGGGGTGCGACATCGCTCACGACGCAGCGTCATCGTCGCGATCCTGCTCGCGACGACGCTGTCGGCGTGTCGATACTCGGGCCCCGACATTCCGCGGTACGAACCTCGCCCGCATCTCGCGCCCGTGGCGATCGAGGTCTGGAGCAACGAGGTCTGGACCGCCGCGCGCACGAACGACATCGCGTCGCTCGACCGCCTCCTGGCGACGCCCCCCGAACCGGATCCGTCGCTCGATGCCTGGCGGACACGACTCGCCGAACTCGACGCTGCGGCGGCCACGAACCGCGCCGACGAGTGCGAACGACTTCTCGATCGCCTGACCACAGGCAGCGCCGACTCGCCGGAAGAGGCCGTCGCACTCGCTCGCCTTGCGGAGATCCGCTCGATCGAGAACTCCGCGCCGCTGATCGCACGGATCGACCCGATCCTCGAGGCGGGCATTCACGCGTGGCACGAACGGGCTCTGACGGCCGGCCGCGAGGGCAGAATCGACGACGCGATCGATGCGTGGACCGTGCTCCAACGCGTGGCGGCCGATGGTCGGCATGTGGAACTCGAGCTCGTCGCCATGGACCGAGTGTCCCGTCTGGCGCACCGCCGACCGGGCGCCGGGCGTCGAGATCCGATTCCGCCCGACGCGGTCGTGGACTGTCTCGCCCGCACGCTCCTTCATCATGTCGATCACCCCGACTGGGTCGAACTGGTTCAGGCCGGGTTCATCGCACTCGAAGACGCGGTCCGCGCCATGCCCGCCGACGATCGACCGGTTGCTGCGGCGGTGGTGCAGCAGGTGCGGGACGAGTTCGATCCACCGCCTCCGAACATCCCCGAGACGGGGCGTCGCCTCCGAACGATGTCGCCCGCCGATCGCCGAACCGTCGATCGCCTCGCCCGATCCCTCGCGAACGCCCGCGACACCGGTGACCTGCCGGAGACCATGGCCGATCCGATCCGCGTGTTCCTCGACGGCATGCTCGAAGCCACCGATGTTCGCACCCGTGCCTTCCTCGGGGGCGACGCCGAGACCATCGAGCGTCTGCTCGGCGCCTCGTTCGTCGGAATCGGGGTGCGGATCGAACCGCATCCCGGCGGGCTCGAGTTGCACCCGCTGCCCGGCGGACCGGCCCGTCGAGCCGGCATTCGACGCGGCGACATGCTGACCGCGATCGACGGCGTGGAGGTGGACACGCTCGCACCGGACGAGATCGTGGCCCGCGCCACCGGGCGGCGGGGGACCGGCGTCGAACTTCGAATCGTGCGAGCGGACACCGGCGAGTCCGAGACCGTGGTGGTCGTCCGCGACGACATCGAGCTCGAGGCGGTGCACGGATGGCGACAGCTCGACGTCGATGCCCGCGGACGCCCCGTCTGGGACTGGATCGTCGATGCCGACGCCGCGATCGCGTATGTCTCGATTCGAGAGTTCGACCGGGACACCGATCGACGCTTCCGAGAGGCGATGCGGGACGCGGATCGCGCTCTGGGATCGGACCGACTCGTGCAGGGACTGATTCTCGACCTGCGCGAGAACCCCGGCGGGGATCGACAGACGACCGAACGCCTGCTGGATCTGTTCATCAATCAGGGCGATGTCTTCCTCGCCCTCGGCGATCCGCCCGCCCGAACCTCCACGCCCGCCCGCATCGAGACCACGCGACTGGCGGGTCTTCCGGTGGCGGTGCTGGTGAGCGACCACTCCGCCAGCGCGTCGGAACTTGTCGCGGGCACGCTGCAGGGCGCGGCCGACGCGGTGGTGGTGGGGGAGCGGACCTTCGGCAAGGGCAGCGTGCAGGGCGTGCATCCGACGCCGCACGGCTATCTGCTCGTGACGGAAGCGTGGTTCATGGTGCCCTCGTCGCCCACCGGCGCCTGGAGAGCGATCGATCGCACGCGGACCGCCGACTCGGGCGGTTGGGGGGGTTGGGGGGTCATGCCGACCGTGCCGGTGGCGGCGCTGCCCGAGGAGATCGACGCGGCCCTCGCCGAGCGGGCGTCATGGACCTCGCAACGCGGTCGGGACACCAGTGAACGACCATCGGCATCGGCCCGCCCCGATCTCGCGGAGGTCACCGATCGCGGCCTGCTCACCGCCGCCGTGCTGCTCCGGGCACGACTGCAACCCGGATTGGTCGGCGCGAACTCGACCGACGCTCCGACGGCACCATCCCCGACTCAGTGACCGCCCGCCGCAGGCGTCTCGGTGAGCGTCGCGAGATACGCGACGAGATCGCGCACCTCGCGGGGCGTCAGCATCTGCCGCATGTTCGGCATCGCACTCGCCTCGCCGTATCCCTCGACCACGACGGCCTGCGGATCCACGATCGACTGCAGGATGCCCGCCCGATCGCTCCGGGCGCCGAGACCATCGAGCACGGGCCCCGCGTCGCCGCCGCGGCCGTCGATGATGTGGCACCGCAGGCACGACGCCGAGGTGTGGAACCTCGCCACCCGCGCGCCCGCCGCGACATCGCCGCCCTCGAGCGACACCGTCCAGACCTCGGGGTCGTCCACGCTTCGCTCACGCCAGGTCGCCGCGACCGTCGCGAGCCCGTCGTCGCCGCATGTCTCCGCGGCCTCCAGCACCTCGACCGCCCACGGCACGCCCGCGTCCGGTGTGTCGAGGGCGAGTTCGACCTGCGTTCTCAGACGCTCGACCGCCCGAGCGTCGTCGAGCCGGGCGAGTCCGAGGATCGCCTGCTGTCGCTCGACGATCGCCCCGTCGGCGAGCGCCTCGTCGTATGCGAGCAGGCCGCGTTCGAGATCGAGATCGACCAGCGCGTCCCGCGCCGCGGCACGCAGGACGGGATCGTCGGCCGTCAGCGTGGCCTCGATCGCCGCGGGAAGCGTCTCGTCGCCGAGTCGCACGAGTTGTCGCAGACAGGCCGCCCGATCGCTCGCGGCGGCGGTCGCGTCGAGCACCGTCGCCCGCAGCATCGCGGGATCGAGCGCCACGCCGAGCCGGGCCGCGGTCTCACGGGCGGCGGTCCGCACCGAACCGAGGTCATCCTCGGCGAGGATCGGCAGGGTGCGGGCGAGGGCCGGCCGCAGCGGCTCGAGATCGCGCGGGCCGTCGCTCGCGGGTCGCCAGAATCCGAGCACGCGGTCGCGGGGACCGGGTTGGTCGAAGGTGGCGATCGCCTGGATCGCCTCGTCGCGGATGACCCCCGGCAGATCCGGGTTCATCGCCAGTCCCGCAAGGGCGTCGATGTTCGCGGCGCTGCCGCCCCGGACGTTCGCATCCACCACGCGACGCAGCAGCGGGGTCTCCGAGGGATGCAGATCGCTTCTCGCGCCGATCGGTCCTTCGACTCGACCGTCGGGCAGCGTCCACGCGACCGAGACATGATCGCCGCCGCCACCCTCGGCGTGTCGCGCCTCGACGAGGATCTCCTGCCCGGCGACGAGTTCGATCGGCTCGCTGGTCTGCCCCGGCTGCCGGTTCCACTGTCGGACGCCGACCCATCCGTTCACGCTCGCCACCGGCCGCAGATCCGCGGGGTCGCCGGTCGTGGAGACCCGCAGCACCGATCCGTCGTCGCTCGCGATCGAGAAGCGATACGCGCCGGTCTGCGGCGCGACGAGCCGTCCCGTCAGTCTGGTCAGGAACCG
>JAUIHC010000237.1 GCA_030432455.1 Phycisphaerae bacterium
TCACCGGACCGGCGTCGATCGAGAACAGTCGTGCCGTCGGCGGCAGGGCGAGATCGGGATCGACCACGACGCGTCGCGGCGTGCGTCTGGGGCGAGGGGTGCGGACATCGAGTCGGGGATCGTCGGCCAGCACGGTGCCGATGCCGGTCAGGATCGCATCCACGCGGCCTCGCTCGCGATGCACCATCCGGTGCGACGCGGGACTCGAGATCGTCCGGGGTCGATCGGGCGGGGCGATGAGGTCTCCGTCGGCGGTCTCCGCCCACTTCGCGATCAGGAAGGGCCGCCCGGTCGCGATGCGGCCGAGGAAGTTCGCGTGCAGTCGTCGCGGCGCGTCGAGGTCGTCGCGCACCACGACCTCGACGCCCGCGGCCCGCAGTCGATCGAGTCCCCCGGCGGCGACGGGATTCGGATCACGCACCCCGATCACCACCCGGGCGATCCCCGCCTCGATGATCGCATCCACGCACGGTGGCGTGCGGCCGTGGTGATTGCAGGGTTCCAGCGTGACCCACGCGGTGCCGCCGCGGGCGGCGTCGCCGGCACGGCGGAGGGCGACGACCTCGGCATGCGGTCCGCCGCAGATCGCGGTGCGGCCCTCCGCGACCACGCGTCCGTCGGGGGCGGCCACGACGCAGCCGACCGACGGATTCGGCTCGGCATCGCCATGACCCCGCAGGGCGATGCGGACGGCACGCTCCAGCATGGTCCGATCGTGGTCGGGGGAGTTCATGGTCGATCGTCCCCCGGGGGGCCGCGGAAGGCGAGGGTCGCGATGAGGATGTCGTCCTCCGGCGGCCCCGCGCGGTGCCCGTCCACGATGTCGGCGACGTGCGCCGACCAGTCGCGGGGGGCGGGCTGGCGGCGCATCGCCTCCTCCAGTCGTTCGATTCCGAGCATCCGTCCGAGCGTGTCGCGGGCCTCGGTGGCGCCGTCGGTGTAGAGCAGCACCGTCTCGCCGGGAGCGAGTCGATCGCGCACCTCGCCGCATTCGAACTCGTCGGCGCTCACGGCACCGAGGATGATGCCGGTCGAGTCGAGTCTCGTCACGCGACCATCACGACGCCGGATGAAGGGCGGGGGATGCCCGGCGTTGGCGGCCCGGAGGGTGCCGTCGGCGGGGTCGAGTTCGACCGCGACCGCGGTCGCGAAGATCGCGTGGTGACTGAGCACGAGGTGGGCGTAGCGGTTGAGGGCCTGCAGGATCGCGGCCGGACCGAGGCCGGGATCCTCGGCGAGGATGCGCTCGATCTCGCCGGAGAGCCGCGTGACCGTCATCGCGGCCGACAGTCCGTGTCCGGTCACGTCCACGACCACGGTGCGGATCCGGCCGTCCGGGGCCGACGAGGCGTGCACGTAGTCGCCGCCGAGGTCGCGCATCGGGCGGAAGGTGAAGTCGAACGCGCACGCGCCGGTGTCGATCGGGTCGGGAAAGAGCGACTCGTGGATCGCGCGGGCCTGCTTGACCTCGCGTCGGAGCATCAGGAAGCCGCGGGCGAACGCGTCGCTTCGGAACCGGCGTCGCCAACGCCGCATCCGCCACCCGCAGGCGAGCAGACCCGGAAGCAGTCCGACCGGTGCGAAGGCGACCTCGAGCAGGGTGCCGGTCGGATCCCTCGGCCCGTTCAGGATCGATTCGAAGCCGATCCACGCCGCCACCAGCGGGACGATCGCTCGAAGCGAGTCGATCGGCGACCACGGAAGGAACAGGCTCGAGACCAGATGCAGGAACCAGATCTCCAGCAGCGCCTCCATCGCGCCCGACTCCCCCCGCAGCTCCAGCGAGAAGAAGCCCACGAGGTCGATGGATCCGACGATGAAGAGCATCCGGGCCGCGGCTCGGACGAGGTCGGCGCGGGTCTCGAGTCCGGGCAGGACCTTGAACCCGAACCAGAGGGTGACGATCGCGGAGGCCGGGGCCGACCACACCGCGGGGTTCGCGGGGTCCGGCACGAGCACCGGTCCCCAGACGCCCGCGGCGCGAAGCAGCGTCATGAGCGTGGAGAGCGACGAGATCGCGAAGAGCGTGGCGCAGAGCACCCAGAATCGGCGGCGCAGCCAGCCCGCCAGCGCGAGTTCGTACTCGCTCTGGAACTCCTCGGTGGTCTCGATCTCGGTCGGCGGCCCGGACATGCGTGGTCGTGCACGGTAGTCGCCCGGTCCGGCCGCGGGCGAGCGGTCGGGATGGAACGACACCGGGTCGCGACCGTGCGGTCGCGACCCGGTGGGGGGATGGCTGGGGATGTCGGAGGGTCAGCCCTCGGCGAGGACGGCGTCCTTGAGGCTGTCGGGCATCACGCGGTACTCGGCGGGCTCCATCGAGCTCGTCGCGCGTCCCTGGGTCATCGACCGCAGGGTCGTGGTGTAGCCGAACATCTCGGAGAGCGGCACCTCGGCGGTGATGAGTCGGACGACGCCCCGGAGTTCGGAGTCGACGATGTGGCCGCGACGGCTGGCGATGTCGCCCGAGACCGAACCGAAGTACTCATCCGGGGTGGTGACCACCAGCTTCATGATCGGCTCGAGCAGGGCGGGCTTCGCCTTCATGACCGCCTCGCGGAACGCGAGCGAACCGGCCTGCTCGAACGCCACCTGGCTCGAGTCGACGTCGTGGTACGAACCGAAGACGAGCTCGACCTTGACGTTGATGAGCGGGTAGCCGCCGAGCACGCCGCTGAGCGCCGCCTGACGCACGCCGTACTCGACCGACGGGATGTACTCGCGGGGGATGACGCCGCCGGCGATCTTGTCCACGAAGACCACGCCGTCCTTGTACTTGAGCTCCTGCTCCGTGGCCTCGGCCTCGGTGATCGGGCTCACGCTGACCACCGCGTCACCGAACTGACCACGACCACCGGTCTGCTTCTTGAACAGGCCGCGGACGTCGTTGGCGGTGCCGAGGATGGTCTCGCGGTACGAGACGCGGGGCTTGCCGACGGTGACACCGACCTTCATGTCGCGGACGAGCTTGTTCTTGATGATCTCGAGGTGAAGCTCACCCATGCCCGAGATGATCGTCTCGCCGGTCTCGTCGTTGTACTGCGAGCGGAAGGACGGGTCCTCGCGGCGGATGGTCTGGAGCGCGTCGCCGAGCTTCTTCTTGTCGTCGGCGGTGTTCGGCTCGATCGACATCGAGATGACCGGCTCGGGGAAGGTCATCCGCTCGAGGATCACGGGGTTGTCCGGATCGCAGATGGTGTCGCCGGTGAAGGAGCTCTTGAGACCGATGAGGGCCACGATGTTGCCGGCGCCGACTTCCTCGAGCGCCTCGCGGTCCTTGGCGTGCATCTCGAAGATGCGCGACACGTTCTCCTTCTTGTTGTTGCCCGGGTTGAGCACGCGGGTGCCCTTGGGCAGCTTGCCGGAGTAGACGCGGCAGTAGGTGAGGTCGCCGTGGGTGTCGCTGACCACCTTGAACACGAGGGCGGCGAAGGGCGCGTCCTCGTCGTGCGGACGGACGAGCTTGGTCTCGGGATCGCGGGGATCGATGCCCTCGATCGGCGGGACCTGGGTCGGGTTCGGCAGGTAGTCGATGACGCCGTTGATGAGCCGCTGGACGCCGATGTTCTTCAGGGCCGACCCGCAGAAGACGGGGTTGCACTGGAGGGCGATGGTGCCCTTGCGGATCGCGGACTTGATCTCGGGGATGGTGATCGCCTCGGGATTCTCGAGGTACTTCTCCATGAGCTCGTCGTCGAGCTCGGCGGCCTTCTCGATGAGTTCGTTGCGCCAGAGTTCGGCGTCGTCCTTGAGGTCGGCCGGGATCTCGCCTTCCTCGACGATCTCGCCCTTCTCGCCCTTGAAGAAGTAGGCCTTCAGGTCGAGAAGGTCGACGATGCCCTGCAGGTCGTCACCGAAGCCGATCGGGAGCTGGAGGGCGATCGGGTTCGCGCCGAGTCGCTCGATGATCGTCTTGAAGCTGTAGTAGAAGTCGGCGCCGAGCTTGTCCATCTTGTTGATGAAGCACATGCGGGGCACGCCGTACCGATCGGCCTGCCGCCACACGGTCTCGGACTGCGCCTCGACGCCCTCCTTGCCGTCGAACACCGCGACCGCACCGTCGAGCACGCGGAGCGACCGCTCGACCTCGATGGTGAAGTCCACGTGGCCGGGGGTGTCGATCAGGTTGATCTTGTAGTCGGTGTCGTTGTAGACCCAGGGGCAGGTCGTCGCGGCCGACTGGATGGTGATGCCGCGCTCCTGCTCCTCCTGGAGGAAGTCCATGGTCGCGGTGCCCTCGTGCACCTCGCCGATCTTGTGGCTCTGTCCGGTGTAGAACAGGATGCGCTCGGTGACGGTGGTCTTGCCGGCGTCGATGTGGGCGCAGATGCCGATGTTGCGGACTCGGGAGAGGTCGGTGGCCATCAGAGGGTTCCCTGTCGGTCGGTCGGCCTGTGCGAGCGAGGTCGCTCCTGAAGGGTGACCGCGGTCCGATCCAGGCCGGGATCGGGGCGGCGAGGCCCGGAACCGATCCGGGCGGGGGGCTGTCTTGTGAGGTGGGGCGATCCGGCCCCGGCGGCGAGTCGATGTCCGATCTCGGATGCGTTCCCGATGCTCAGGCGGCATCGGGCGTCGTCATCCGGATGCAGGGTCTTCGTCGTCGTCGTCACCGGGCATGGATCACGCTCCTGAGCCGCGGACTGCGGCTCGGTCTGAAGAATCGACCAGTGTACGGGTTCCGTCGGTCGAATCAAGCGAATCGCTGCAACGGGCCCGGTGGCTTCATGCGTTCCGAACGAGCGCCGCGGGTTCGAGTTGCCGCGACTCGATGACCGGCCGGATCTCCTGCAGGAAGCGTCGGCCGTCCTGAACGTATCCGGCGGTGGGCTTGACCTCGGGCAGGGCGTCGCGGAAGAACCGGTTGAGCCGCATCATCGCCAGTTCCCGCAGGTACTTGGCGGTCATCGAGGCGAGGGCGACGGGGAGGTGGCGATCCTCGGAGCCGGTCTCGAAGCCGATGACGAACGCCCCGGCGGGGTCGTCGAGGCGGTAGCGACTGACGGCCTCGGTCTCGCCGAGGATCCGGATCGACGCTTCCGGGAAGCAGTCCTGGAGCCATTCGCGGTAGTAGGCCCGCCCGCCCTGGCGGTCGCACACGATGCGGGGAACGGCGTCGGGGTCCAAGGTCCGGGCGGTCGCGCGGATGGCGGCGACGAGGCGGATGGCGGCGTCGAGATTGATCGCGGCCTTGCCGGTGCCTTCGGAGAGGCGGCGATTGAACTCGCCGGCATCGACGAGATCGGCCCGCAGGTCGAGCACCCGGACGCCGGCGGCGGAGAGGCCGCGGTGCAGGCGGGCGGCATCGAGGGAAAGGGC
>JAUIHC010000238.1 GCA_030432455.1 Phycisphaerae bacterium
ACACGCCCCCGACATCCGATCGGGGGCGTGTGGGGTGTGCGGGATGGATCCCTCGGCGGCGGCCGGTCAGCTCGCGCCGATCGAGACCTCGACGGGTTGGGGGGCCGGCTGGAAGTTCGGCTTCACCGCGAGCTGCAGCGGCAGTCGCTTGCCGTCGGGGTCGCGGGGGAGGTTGTCGTTGTCGATGATCCGCTGGATCGCCATGATGCCCTCGATGAGCATCTCGGGTCGCGGCGGGCAGCCCGGAACGTAGACGTCCACCGGGATGAACTGATCGACGCCCTGCACCACCGCGTAGGTGTCGAAGACGCCGCCGGTCGAGGCGCAGGCGCCCATCGAGATGACCCACTTCGGCTCGGCCATCTGCATGTAGATCCGCTGGAGCACCGGGAGCATCTTCACGGAGATGCGGCCCGCGACGATCATGAGGTCGCTCTGCCGCGGGCTGAACCGCATGACCTCGGCGCCGAATCGGGCGAGGTCGAAGCGGCTGCAGGCGGTGGCCATGAGTTCGATGCCGCAGCACGCGGTCGCGAACGGCATCGGCCAGACGCTCGATCGCCGCGCCCAGTTGGCGACGCGGTGGAACTGCGTGGTGAGGAGGCTGTCGGTGGGAAGCGCTGCTTCGATGCCCATGATGTCGGTGCCTTCGGCTGCGGGTCGGGGCGGATGCGGAAACGGGTCGAGGTGGACGGTCGCGTCACTCGACGTAGGTGGATCCCTTCGGGGTCACCTTGCGGACGCGGAACAACTCCTCGTTGCCCTCCTTCACATTCTCCTCGTAGACCACGCCGGTGTAGCCCGGGGCGTTCTTGACGCCGACCACATGCCGGTAGCACCCCGTGAGCGACATGGCCGCGAGGGCGGCGGTCGCGATCACGAGGGGCGTTCGCACGCGGCATGTGCGGGTACTGGGGGTACTGGTCATCGGTGGCCGGGAGCATCCCCGGCCGGGGCCGGAGTCAGCGGAGAAGGTCGTCGAGACGCCGTGCGTCACGGACCATCGTATAGCGACCGTCGAGGCGAAGCATCCGCAGAACCTCCACGAATCGGTTCGACGCGTGCAGATGGCAGGTCGCGCCGGCCTCGTCGGCGAGCCGGGCCAGCTCGAGGAGCATCCCGATCGCCATGCTGGAGGGGACGTCGACCCCGGAGAGATCGATCAGGAATCGATCGAGCCGTCTGCGACCGGACGTGGCCTCCCGAACCGCGGACACCACCTCCGAGGCGTTCGAGGCGTCGATGCCGGGGCCGGTCGGGCGGATCGCGACCGCGGACGGGCCGAATCGGAGATCGACGCCCGACCTGGCGTCGTCGTCGAACCAATCGCTCCGAAGGGGACGAGGGCGGCGGACCAGGCTGGAACCAAGCGTGAGAAAACTCATGCCCGACTGGTCCGATTCGTTCGCCGCCGAGGACAGTCGGCTCGCGGATCCGTGGGACCAACGGGGGCTGGCCCTGCGATCTGGATCGGAGATGCGGGTGGGGTGGAACCGTTCTCGGACCACGGACTCGGGAGCGGTCAGTCGTCGATGAGGAGCGTGGGGAGGCGGAGTCGGAAGTCGTCGGCGAGCACCCGGGTTCGGCCGCCGCGGCTCGCCGTCGAGTCGAACCGATAGCCGCCGATCACTTCGGGGGCGATCCCGCCACCCCCGAGAACGACGACCCGCACCGCCGACGCGGGGCTGTTCGGGAGCGGCCAGACGCGATCGAGCCGGGGATGCAGCACGGCCCCGTGCGGCACCGGAACCGGTCGTCCGTCCTGAATCGACTCGCCTCCAAGGAGCACCACGCGGGCGCCGGCCCGGAGCAGCCGTCCGCCCGCCACGCCTTCGACCATCGGAAGATCCGGGCCGGCGACGCCGGTTCGGGCCCTCGGATCCAGCCGCCATGTCCCGGACACGCTTCGGCCCTGCATCTCGCCGCCGGCGACGAGGATGGCCCCGCCGACGCGAATGGCGGCGACGCGGGCGAGCGTGGGGGGCATCGGACGCGCGCTCCAGGGCATCCAGGAGATGGTGCTCGCCGGGGCGTCGGTCGTGATCCGAAGCGTCTCGATCGCGGGATCGTCCGGGTGGCGGCATCCGCCGATCACCACGACCTCCACCGCGTCGTCGCCGCTGACGGGCGGAAGCGGCACGAGGATCGCCTCGTGCCGCGGCGCGGCGAGTCGGAACGGCGGGGACCACGCATCGCTCGCCGGATCGAACACCGTGCCCCGATGATCGTGCACGAGGAGCACGCGTCCGTCGGGAAGGCGACAGGCGGCGTGTCCGTCGAGGCCGGCCTCCGGACGGTCTTCGAAGGGACGAGGGATCGGGCGGCGGCGGGTCGGATTCCACGGATCGACCCGTTCGACGCTGCCGAGCTGCCGGAGCTCGTCCGGCAGCCGCCCGCTCCACCCGCCGATCACGAGCACGGTGTCGTCCGGCAGCGGGATCGCAGTGGCCTCGGCCCTGGGTTCGAGGAGTGCGCTGCCGACCGGCATCCAGCCGTGTCGCGGGTCGCGCACCTGAATGGCGGCGGTCGCCTCCAGTCGATCGGTGAAGCCGCCGAGGAGGGCGGGGCCGCGTTCGAGCGGGACGCCCGCGGCGCCCGCGACCGGGACGCGAGGTCCGTCCACGGACTCCCATCGAGCGGGATGGGGTGGGGTGGGGGTGGGGGTGGGGGAGCGGGTGGGCGTTCCGTCGGCGGTGGAACCGGTCGCCGCCGACAGGGTCAGCAGCATGCTCAGACCGAGCGACAGCCCGCGACGTCGATTGGCGTCGTGCCGTCGATCGATCGTGGCCGCGATCCAACCCACCACAGGGGTATCGGACCGGCGAACCGCGCACTTGAACCACCCTGGAGATCGCGTCGCGATGATCGCGCGGTGGTCGTCGAGTCCGGACCCCATCCATCCGACCTCGCGACCATGCGCGTCGCTCTGCTCATCGTCCTGCTGGCCGCCGGAGGTTTCCGGTTCGTCGAGGCCCCCGTCGAACAGGTGGAGGGTGGACCGCCGATCGAGATTCGTCTCGATGGACGCGTCGACGACGGGCTCGAGACCCGGATCGCCCGGATCCGCGAGGGTTTTCCGGAACTCCGACGGCATCGCACCCTGCGGTTCGAGATCCTCAGCGATCTCCCGCCGGAAGAGATCGGTCGGCACGGCACCCTGCTCGAGCGGACCGCCCATGCGGTCGAGGCGTTCCGCGAGGCCCTCGGCATCGACTGGAGCGTGGGCGACGACGAACGGCAACTCGTCATCGCCTTCGGGTCGCAGGACGACTTCGTGCGGTTCGCCGCCGCGTACGACCAGATGAACGCCCGCTGGCTTGCGGGCTACTTCTCTCCGCGGCACGGTCATCTGGCGTACCACGATGCCCACGATCATCCGAGCGTGCGACGCATCGAGGACCGGCGGCAGCGGGAGGTCGTCGCTCGCGGGGAGGCGTCGATCGTCGCGGACATCGATGCCGATCCTCGACTCGCCGGGCTGCGGCGCTTCGTCGCCCGCACCAACGCCTCGGTCGTGGTGCACGAGGCCACCCACATGCTGCTGCATCGCCGGGACATTCTGGCCGCCACGGTCTCGACGCCGCTCTGGCTCGCCGAGGGACTGGCGGGCAGTTTCGAACCGGTCGATCCCGACCGGCGATTCGGACCGACCCGTCCGTCGAACGGTCGGACCGCCGAGTTTCGCGAGTTGCTCGACGCGGGGAACGTGCCGCCGATCCACACGCTGCTGACCACCGAGACGATGTCCGACGCCCGCGAGCTCAACGCGTTCTACGCCTCGTCCGCCGCCTTGTGCAGCTGGCTGGTCCGGCAGCGGCCCGACGGGATGCGGGCGTATCTGGAGGAGATGCCGCGTCGGCTCGGGCGGCCCGAGGGGTCGCTTCGCGAGAACCGCGACTCTGAGACGCTCGACCCGACGACCGGCGTGGTCGTCCACGCTCGGGTGGCGGCGTTCGAGACCGCGTTCGGCGACCTGGCCACCCTCGAGCGGGCGTGGCTCGACTGGGAACGGGCCGTGCTCGACACCACGATCAGCACCGTGGTCGAACAGGACTGACCCCCCGCGGGATTCCCCGGGCCCGAGGTCCCGGGGCCGGTTCGACTCACGGCGTGCCGACGGCGTCGGTGACGGCATCTGGTGCCGCCAGCGGCTCGCGGCGGACCGGGCGGCCATCGCCGTGGGAGACATCGATTTCCAGAGGCGCGTTCGGCGTGATTCCCGAGATCGAGCGGGCGATCGCCGAGGTCGGCGAGGGCTCGGACGAGAGGGTGTCGGTCGCATCGAACTCGTCGGCGAGGCGACGAAGAATGGACGCGATCGACCACGAGCCGGGGCTCGAGTCCCCGATGGCCCCCGATCCCGGCGGGCCGTCTGCGGCCGTGGCGAGCGTGGAACGCAAGGTCCGCTCGGTCTCCGCGGCCCGCTCCACGATCTCGACGAGGGTGGCGCTGGCGGTGCAGATCGCTTCGAGGTCGCTGCGGAGTTCGCGCCGGACCTCCTCGCCTCGATCGACGAGCAACTGCATTCGGACGGTCGCCGCGAGGGCGGGATTCGAGTCGTCGAGGGTGGTTCCGGTGGTCTCCGACGGTCGGGCGATCCGGGGCTCCACGGTCAGTGTGCCGCTGGTGGTCCGGCTCGGGCTCGCCGGCGGGGCGGAGGACCCGGCGGGGGGTGGGGCCGTCGCGGAGGGCAGCCTCTCGAGTCGTCGCTCCACGGTCCTCATGGTCGCGTCGAGCTCGTCGAGGCGGCTGTCGAGGGCGACGAACCGCTCGAGTCGGTCGTGGATCTGGCGGGCGGCGTCGTCGGCGGCCGCGGTGACGCGGTCGATCGCGGCGGTCGCGGCCCGTTCGATCTCCTCGGCATCGACGGTCGCGGTCACGGCGGATCCGGTCTCGATCGACTCGAACCGGCGGGAGAGTCGCTCGATGGACTCGTCCACGCGACGGGCGGCCTCCTCCTCGCGTTGGATGAGCGTCTCGGCCCGCTTGAACTGGGTGTCGAGGGCCTGAAGCATCCGCACGCCGATCCGCAGCTCCTCGCGGAGGGCCTCGGCGGGGGTGATGGGATCGGTCGGGTTCGGGGTGGGGGTGATCTCGGTCACGGGGAGGTCCTTCTCCTGAGGCGGCGCCGAGGTCTGGCTCGGAGCCGTGAACACCGATGGTGATGCCGCGAGGTCCGCGGGGCGGATCGTCGGCGGGCCCTCGCCCGAGTCCGGCACATGGCCGGGCCCGATCGAGGACCAGATGTCGTCGAAGGCCGGCGTGTCGCCGTCGCCTTCCCGAGAGATGTCCGATCCGATGCGA
>JAUIHC010000239.1 GCA_030432455.1 Phycisphaerae bacterium
GACTCGACGCGCCGTCCGGACCGACGCATCGACTCGATGGTCGGACGATCGAGCGTCGCCTCGGCCAGCGCCGTCGCGATGGTCCGCTGCAGAAGTCGCTCCGCGCGGTCGCCGGTCGCACCGACCACCGGATCCGCTTCGCACGCCTGCGCCGCCCGAACGGGTGGAGCCGAGCCGTCGGCATCGGGGGCGAACCGCCCCTCGATCGCGGGCGCCCCGTCGATGGCCACGCCCCCGGCGAGCATCGCGTCGAGGATCGCGTGCCGCCCCTCCCCCAGCGAACAGCAGGTCCCGGCTCCGGTGATCGCGATCGTCGGAAGGGTCGGGCGGGTCACGGCGCGGACTCCGGCGGAGCGAGACTGACCGCGATCGCCCCGAGCGCGACGAGCGTGCCATCGACCTGCGCGGTGAAGTCGAAGCGGTGGATGGTGCCCATGATCCGATCGAGCACGACCTCCAGCTCGATCGACGCCGGCGGCTCGACGGGCCGCTTGAAACGGGCCTCGCTCAGCACGAGCATCCCCGCGCCGCTCCCGGCCTCGCCCCGAAGGGTCGCGGCGTGATGGGCGACCGCCCCGCCGAGCTGCGCCGCCGCCTCGGTGATCAGCACCCCCGGCACCAGCGGTCGGCCGGGAAAGTGGCCCCGCAGGAAGTCCTCGTCGCCGCGGACCCGCCAGACGCCGCGACCGCGATCCTCCGCGATCTCCTCGATCGCATCGAGGAAGCGGAACGGGGCGCGGTGCGGCAGTCCGTCGAGCGCGAGGGCGGCGGGATCGGACATCCGGTCACTCCCCGTCGCGGAGGCCGTCCACGAACGCGACGAACGCACCGACCGTGCCCATCGTGTCGCGGCCGAGTCGGTCGTTGGGAATCTTGAGGCCGAGCCGCTTCTCGGTGCCGGTCACGACCATCAGCAGGTCGAGCGAATCGAGACCGAGCTCGTCGCCGACCAGCGGCGTGTCCGGGGTCAGCTCGACCGCGCCGAGCTTGAGATCGGTGCGAAGCACGTCGCAGACGACGTCGAAGAGCTCGGTGGAACGATCGGACATGGAGGAGAACGATCCCGGGGGGTGGACGAAGGCGTCAGGAACGGGCGATCACCGCCAGCGGGCGACGAGGATCCGCGCCCCGACGAGACACACGACGGTGGTCGCCGCGACGAGCCCGAGGGCGGGCGCGATCCGACCGAGCATCGCCGCGGTCGTGTCCGTCGGAGTCGTGTACCAGAGTACCTGTTGCATGGCGGTGATGGCCCGGGCGTTGAAGGCCCAGTCGCCGACCGCCTGCAGGGACGGCGGCATCATGAAGCTCGGAATCATGCTCCCGCCGACCGCGCTCAGGATCAGCACCGCGATCGTGCCGATCGTCGTCTGCTGACGGCGGGTCCGGGCGAGGCCGGTGATGAGCAACCCGAGTCCGGCGGCCGCCGCGGCGACCGCGGGGACGAGAATCGCGAGCGAGACCAGTTGCCGCACGGAGAAGAACCGCACCCCGAAGACCGCCGAGGCCCAGGCGAGCATGACCGCGATCTGGACCGTGCCCACCAGCACCGCGAAGAGGAACCGGTTGAGGATGACCGACCAGGGGCCGATCCCCGACGCCCGAAGCCGGTCGAGGATCCCTCGCTCATGCTCCTCGAGCAGCCAGCCGGTCGTCGAGAGGGCGCTGAAGAGCATGAACATCACGCCGATCGCCGCGGTGTAGTAGGTGACCAGCGACGGTGCCCCCTGACCGATGTCCACCGGCGCCGACTCGACCGGGATCCGTCCCGACGCCGCGACCTGACCGGCCATGGCCGCCGCCGAGCCGCCGGTCGCGTCCGACGCCGACTCGAGGGCCCCGAGCATGGCCCGCTGCCGATCGGTGAGCGGTCCGGTGGCGAGCTCCAGCACGCGGATCTGCCGCCCGAGCAGCTCCACCGAGAGCCCCGTCCACGCGGCCCCGGAGAGGACGCCCTGGGCGAACTCCGGGGCGATCGGATTCGCCGGATCGAACCGGACCACCAGCGGCGGGATCGCCGACGCGGGATCGCCGAGGGAGCCACCGAGTCCGGCGGGAATCACGACCCCCGCCGGGAACGCCCCGGAGGCGATCTGCGCCACCAGCACATCGGGATCGTCGGCATCGAGCACCTCGAGCGCGATGCGGTCGCTCCCCGCCCGGGCGGCGGCGACGAGTCGGGCGCTCGCCTCGGTTCGATCGAGATCGAGCACCGCGATCCGCACGCGATTCTCGCCGTGCCGGCCGAAGCCCTGGAACACCGTCGCGAAGATCGACAGGAAGACGATCGGCACCGCCGCGTAGAGGGCGAGCCCCAACCGATCGCGGCGCAGGGTGAGCCACGCCATCCGCAGCAGGGCGAGCCGCCTCATGCCGCGCTCCGATCGTCGCGACCGCCGGCCGATCGCCAGACGGGATGCACATTCAGCCACTGCGTCGGGTGCGCCGCGATCATCGACTCGACCAGCGACGCCCAGCGTCGAACCGCCGGATGCCCGGAGGGATCCCGGCGGAGATCGCCCTCGGCGAGATCGAGCGGCGCGGTCATCCGCATCGCCAACGAGCCGTCCTCGAGCCGCCAGTTGAAGACCGGCACCACCAGCGCCTCGCACGACTCGGCAAGCTTGAACGGCCCGATCGGCAGTTCCATCCGATGCCCGAACACCTCGATCGGCGTGCCGACCTGCCCCGGCTGCACCCGATCGCCGAGCAGCGCCACCGCCTCGCCGCGACCGAGCGCGTCGCGCAGATCGGCCCAGGCGCCGAGGCCCGAGTCCACCGCGTGCTCGACGACGCCCAGTCGTCGTCGGGCCCGACGACGATATCCCTCGAGGGTGGCGATCGGGTCGCGGTGGTAGAGCACGTGGATCGGCACATGGCGACTGATGTACGCCGCCGCGGGCTCGAACTCGCCCATGTGCATCGAGAGCAGCACGATCCCCCGATCGCCGCGGTGCCCGAAGAGATCACGGAACTCCGCAAGCCCCTCGACCATCGAGATCCGGTCGAGCAGTCGATCGACCGGCGTGGTGGCGGCCACCACCAGTCCTTCCATGTATCGCTGCATGTGATCGAGCACGCCTCGGCCGTAGTCGTCGATCTCCGGCGCCGACGCCGCGGGACCGAGGATGATGCGGCCATTCTCGCGCAGCGTCTCTCGCCACGCCGCGGCGCGGTTCCAGGTCGCGGCGACCAGTCGCGGGCGGAGTCGATGCATGGCAGACGGCGCGAGGTGATAGCCACGCAGCAGCGTGGCGACCGAGAGTCGCTCTCCGATCCCGACCCGGCGTCCGGCCGGACGCGTCGATCGCGGGTCGCCGCTCACCCCACCGACTCCATGGCGTCCGACTCGATCCTCGCCGGATCCACGCTGGAGGCCGCTCCCGGCCCGAGCGCCTCGACCGCGGCCCGAAGCCGACGGGTGAAGTCGCCGATCGACTCGTCGGCCCCGATCCGCAGCGGCTCGCCCGCCCGCATTCGGATGGTTCCCGGCTTCGGCCACCGCACGCCGGGTGGCAGCACCCGCTGGGTGCCGTCGATGTGCACCGGCACCACCGGCAGCCCGTGACGGCGGGCGAGTTCGGCGGCGCCGTGCCGGAACCGTCCCATGCGACCGCTTCGCGACCGTGTGGCCTCGGGGAAGATGACCAGACTCCAGCCCGCCGCGAGCATCGCGTCGATGCGATCGATGTGCGAGTACTCGCCGCCCTCGCGGTCGATGAGCAGGACGTTCATCGACCCGCGGATGAAGGCGATCACCGTCCGCCGGAAGATCCGCTCGTACCAGGGCTGGCCGGATCTGGCCGCGAAGTAGTCGAGTCCACCGACGGTCGCGGTGCGGCGACGACGCGTCCCCGAGAGCGCCATGAACACGACCGGCGTGTCGACCAGACTGTGATGGTTCGCGACCACGATCGACGGGGTGGTCGCGTTCACCAGGTCGAATCGGTCGGTCTCGATCGGGACCCGGCAGACGATCTGCCCCGCGTCGTGCAGGAACCGCAGGAGCGACCCCGAGATCATCCTCGTCGCCCACGGCGCCGGCACTCCGAAACCCGCGGCATCGCTCGGCGGATTCACGAGGACTCCCGCGCCGCCGCCTCGCGTCGGGCTCGACGGATCGAGCCGCGATCGAGGCTGGTGCCGATCGCGAACCGGATCACGGTCTCCGGGTCCTGCACCTCCACGACCGCCGAGCGGAAGGACGGCTTGCCGAAGAGCACCGAGAGATCGTTGGAGAAGCCCCAGGGCTCGACCGGGATTCCGAATCCGTTCCGCGTGAGCGTCTCGTCCCGTGCGATGTCCACGAACGCCGAGACCGCGGTCGGGGCGGCGGGGACCTCCTCGAAGATCACCGTGGTCACCGGAGGGGTCACCGGCACGCTGCGACCGACGAGCCAGCCGTCCTTCTCGAGCCAGCCCTCGCGGTCCTGGAAGAGCGCGACGTAGCAGACCTCGTCGGACCACTCCGCGGTCTCCAGTTCGACGATCACCCGCATCGGCGCCCGATCCGACACCGCGCCGGGATCCGCGTCGGCGGAGGTCGGCGTGGCCGACGGCGACGACGCGCACCCTCCCGCCAGCATCGTCAGCACCCCGACCCCGAGGGTCGTGATCTCACGCGGATTCGGCAGGTCGCGTCGCACGAAACTCTCCGAGAAGGCCGCCCACGTGGCGGTACTCGACGTCCTCGAAGCCGACCGCTCGGAGGCGTCCGGTCACGACGTCGGGGGAAGCGAAGGAGGATACCGAGTCCCAGAAGTGCCGCATGAGATCACGCACCGCCCGCGATCCGCAGAGCATGCCGAGCACCGGGGCGCCGAGATCCCGGATGCCGTGCGCCATCACCGAGCGGCGCCACCCCGACCGCGGGGCGACCATCTCCAGAATCACCATCCGCCCCCCGGGTCGCAGCACGCGGTGGATCTCCCGGAACGCGTGATCGAGATCGGTCGCGTAGCGGATCGCGTACCCGCTGACGACCGCATCACGACTCCCGTCCTCCACGGGAATCGACGCGAAGGTGCCGTCCCGGACATCCCGAACGCCCGCCGCCCCGGCCAGCGCCCGCATCTCGGGGCACGGATCGACGGCCACGATCGACGGGGAGTCGGGCAGATACCGCTGGGCCGCGAGGGCGAGCATCCCGGTGCCGCACCCGACGTCCACGAGGGTCGCGTCGGACGCGAGTTCCAGCGAGAGCACGGTTCGCCGCCGGTACCACGAGCTCGTGCCGAGACTCGCGACGGCGTTCACGCGGTCGTAGCGGGCGGCGCTGCGACCGTAGATCGCCATCAC
>JAUIHC010000240.1 GCA_030432455.1 Phycisphaerae bacterium
TCCGCGACGTCTTCGATGCATGTCGCATGATCGGGTGGGCCACGCTGCCCGACGGCGTCGAGGCGACGCTCGTGCACCTCGGCTTCGGCACCGTGCTCGGGCCCGACAAGAAGCCGCTCAAGACCCGTTCGGGATCGAACTTCAAGCTGATGGACCTGCTGCAGGCCGCAGTCGATCGCGGAACCGACGCGGTCCGCACCCGGGCGGCCGATCCGAACGCCCCGACCCACGGACTGTCGGACGACGAACTCGCGGCGATCGGCGCCGCGGTCGGCATCGCGGCGATCAAGTACGCCGACCTCTCCGGCGACACCGGTCGTGACTACGTCTTCGATCTCGATCGCATGATCGCCTTCGAGGGGGACACCGGCCCGTACCTGCAGTACGCGCACGCCCGACTCTCCTCGATGCTGGAGAAGGCGGGCGACGCGGTCGATCCCGACGCGCCGTTCCGCCCGGAAGCCCCGGAGGAACGACGACTCGCCCTCCTGCTCCTGCGATTCGGCGACACGATCCGCGATGCGGCGGGAAGCCTCGAACCGAGTCGGCTCTGTCGCTACCTCTACGCGGTGGCCACGGAGTTCAGCACGTTCTACTCGGCGTGTCCGGTGCTCAAGGCCGACGATCCGGCGATCGTCGCCTCGCGGCTCCGGCTCGTGTCGCTCGTGCGTCGCGTGCTCGCCGACGGCCTCGACTGTCTCGGCATCGACGCCCCGCCCCGCATGTGACCTGCCACGGATCGTCCAGGGAGACGCCTTGATGCTCACCACGCCCGATCATCCGAATCTCCGGACGCACGACCATCCGCTGATCTCGCACAAGCTGCGGATCCTCCGCGACGCCGAGACGAGCCCCCAGACCTTCCGCCGGGTGCTGGGCGAGGTCGCAGGCCTCATGACCTACGAGGCGCTCCGCGACCTGCCGACCACCCGATGCACGGTCCGCACCCCGATCGCGGAGTGCCCCGCGGTCCGGCTCGCGGCGCCGATCACGATCGTCCCGATCCTGCGGGCCGGTCTGGGCATGACCGACGGCATCCTCGATCTCGTCCCCGAGGCCCGGGTCGGCCACATCGGCGTCCAGCGCGACGAATCGACCAAGCGCCCTGTCGAGTACTACGAGAAACTCCCGCCCGACGTGGCGGAGGGGCCGGTGCTGGTGGTCGATCCGATGCTCGCCACCGGGGGAAGCGGCGCCCACGCCGTCCGGTACCTCAAGGACCGCGGCTGTCACCAGATCCGGTTCCTCTGCCTTGTGGCGGCTCCCGAAGGGGTCCGCCGGATGCAGGAGGCCCATCCCGATGTCATCGTCCATGCCGCCGCCCTCGACGATCGACTCGACGAGCGGGCGTACATCGTGCCCGGACTCGGCGACGCGGGCGACCGGGTGTTCGGCACGCTGTAGATCGACCGTCGATCATCGGCCGCCGCTGGCGCGATCGGCCGCGATCCGGGATGATCCGGACATGCCTGAGAACAAGAACACCGAGTTCGACCGACCCGGCGGCTACGCGACGCCGAAGGGCGCGATCCTCGTGCAGGCGAAGGCCGCGAAGGCGCTGCTCGAGGCCGACATCCGACTGCTCGGCGACGAGGTGCCGTCGCACGCAGCCCCCGCCTCGACCGTCGAGCCGGCGTACCGGGCCGACGACCCGGACACCCGCCTCTATGTCGGCGACTGCCGCGATGTGCTTCCGAACCTGCCCGATCGGGGCGAGGTCGATCTCGTCTTCGCCGATCCGCCGTTCAACTGGGACGTTCCGTACGACGAGTGGAAGGACGGCATGCCGCGGGCCGCGTTCGAACGGTTCACCTTCGACTGGCTCGACGCGTGCGTGGACTGTCTCGCGCCGCACGGGTCGATCTGGGTGAACATCCCGGACGACACCTGCGCCGAGATCGTGATGCACCTCAAGCGGCGCGGACTCACGATGATCAACTGGTGCGTCTGGCACTTCCGCTTCGGCCAGCACCGCGACAGTTCGTTCATCATGAGCAAGGTGCACGCGCTCTACTTCGCGAAGGATCCGGCGAACCGCATCTGGAATCCCGATGCGGTGCTGGAGCAGTCCGACCGCGCCGCGATCTACAACGACCCCCGCACCCAGGCGAAGTCGAGTCATGCGGGGATGCGGGTGCCGATGGACGTGTGGTACGGCCCGTACTGGGGCCGCATCCAGGGCAACAACAAGGAGCGCCGCCACCGGCATCACAACCAGATCCCCGAGGTCTATCTGGAGCGGGTGATCCTCGCCTGCTCGAACGAGGGCGGTCTGGTGCTCGACCCGTTCTGCGGGAGCGGCACGACCTCGACGGTGGCCCGGGCGTGGAACCGTCGTTCGATCACCACCGAGTACGGCGCGGGCAACGCGGAGAGCGCGTGGGAGCGGATCAAGACGATCGGCATGCTCCGGAAGGGCCAGTCGAGCGGCGGCTCGAGCGCCATCGCGCCGAAGCGCGGCCCGACCGCAACGGCGTGATCAGGAATTGCTCTCTTCCCACTCTCTACTTTCCACTCTCCACTCTCGCCCCCTCACTTCTCCTTCGCCTGCCACGGCACATCCGCCACCCCGGCCGCATGATTCGCGGCCCGGCTCATCGCGAAGAGCAGGTCGCTCAGACGATTGATCCAGCGGATCGCCTGAGGCGTGACCGGCTCGGAGTGTCCGAGGTGCACCATGAGCCGTTCGCCACGACGGCACACCGTGCGGCAGAGATGGAGGCGAGCCGCGAGTTCGGTACCTCCCGGCAGCACGAAGCACCGAATCTCGGGGGCGGCATCGCTGTAGCGGTCGATCATCGCCTCCATGGCATCGACGTCGGCATCGCTGAAGCGTCCGATCCGTTCCGCGTTCCGAGCACCCTCGGGCGTCGCGAGATCCGCGCCGAGGTCGAAGCAGCGGGACTGCAGTTCCAGGAGGTCGGTCCGGAGCGCGTTTCCGAAGTCGGAGCCGGTCTCGATCGCGGCGACCGCGAGTCCGAGGCAGGCGTTGAGTTCGTCGACGGTGCCGTACGCCTCGATCCGCGGATGGTCCTTGCCGACGCGATCCCCCGAGAAGAGGCCGGTTCGTCCATCATCGCCGGAGCGGGTGTAGAGCTTCATGCGGTTTCCGATCGGAGCGGTCGATCGACGGCGTGGCGTCACGCTGTCGGAGGAGGAACGGACTTCGCGAACCCATCGGTCGCGGATTCCGGAAGCGCCTCGTCATCGGGACGATGGACGAGGTCGGGCTGAAGGATGCGCGATCCATCATCGTCACACACCACGGAGAGGAACCCGGGCCGGAAGCCGCCGGTGGCGACGGCCCCGGAGGCGTCCATGACGATCAACGCCACCTGATGATGCGGTCGCAGATCGCCGACCGCCTCGACGCGACGCATCACATCGACGATCGCGTCGAGGGGCGACCCTCCTCGGCGCATCGTCTCGACCGCAACGACGCTCGCGCAGATGCCGGAGATGAGCTCCCCGGTGCCGGTCGCGGTCGCGGCACCGACGCCCGGATCCACGAACAGGCCGTGACCCGCGATCGGGGAGTCGCCCACGCGGCCCGGAACCTTGAACGGCAGTCCGCTGGTGGAACAGGCGGCCCCGAGCAGTCCCTCGCGATCGCGGGCGAGCACGCCGATCGTGTCGTGTCCGAACGGGGCGGCGCCCTCGAGCCCGTCCGAGCCGGGCCGGAAGAGCCGCCCCCCGCTCTTCGAACCGGGCCCTGGATCGATCGGTCTCAATCCGAGCAGGCCGGCATCCTTCGACTGGTCGATCGCGGACGCATCGCCGGCCGCGCGGCGCCGTTGCCAGTCCTGCCAGGCGGCCCGGGCGTCCTCGGCCAGAAGATCCGCCCCGGCCATCCCGTGCCGATCCGCGAAGTCGTCGGCATCCTCGCCGCAGAGGAGGCGATGCTCGGTCCGCTCCATGACCAGCCGAGCGACCGCCGCCGGATGGAGATGGCGACGCAGCCCGCAGACCCCGCCGAATCGGGCCGGCCCGAGCATGACGGCACCGTCGAGCGACATGCGACCGTCGGCGTCCGGTAATCCGCCGAAGCCGACGCTGTCCACAGATGGATCACAATCCGCATGTGCACACGCCGCCAGCAGGCAATCAAGGACCGCCTGCTCCCCGATTCCGGATTGCAGGAAGGGCCAAGCCGTCTCGAGCGCGGCCTGCGAGAACGACCAGGTTCCGAGAATCCGTGGCCCAGAAGCGGCAGCAAGCGACATGCGGACACGATAGCAGTCGGAGGGCTGTGTGCCGCCGACGCAACGCGGAGCACCGGAATCCAGGCATCGCCCGCCCGGGAATCTCGACAGTCTTCGAGAAGATCGGGATCCGCACGCCCGGAGGCCCCGAATCTCGAATGTGAATTGTTCCGTCCGACCGAATGGTCGGGTACAGTTCAACTCCTTGCTCCTCGGAGCGAGGCGGGCATTTCCGCCGAGCCACCTCACCTCATCTCTCCGGCTCGTCGTCGCCCATCCATCTCAGGTCACGGATCGTCCCGCCCCCTTCACGGCGTGGACACGAGTCATTCACGGAGTCTCCCCCATGACGTACCCGTCGAAGAAGAGCCGTCGCGACGGCTTCACCATCGTCGAGCTGCTGGTGGTCGTCTCGATCATCGCCCTGCTCATCGCCATCCTTCTGCCCGCCATCGGCAAGGCCCGCGACGCCGCCCGCGTCACCCAGTCGCAGGGCAACATGCGCAACCTCGCGGTGTCCAACGACACCTACGCCGCCGACTGGGCCGATCGTCAGTACACCGCGTGCCCCGACGATGCGGGCCTCGTGAACGGCAACGGCGTGGCCTACGGCGAGCAGATCGGCTGCATGGGTCAGCAGCTCGTCGGCTACGACGCCAACGGCGCCCTCTGGGGCTGGTGGTGTGCGGGCGGCATCTGCGGCGGCGGCTATCCCGGCGACCCCGGCTACTGGAACGGCTGCTTCAACTACTGCTTCGTCCCGCAGGGCCCCGGCAACGCCTACTTCGGTGCGTTCCGCCTTCCCTGCGTCAAGGCGTTCAACAGCTACGTCGGTGACCGCTGGTACGACCCGGTCCTCTGGGCCCCGAAGGACGTGATCCCGCTGCGGACCGCGGAGAACTTCTTCGAGTACCCCGGCGAGTTCACCCCCTACGACCCCGCCAACACCAGCAGCCAGATCATCGCCTACCCCAGCTACGTCTGGAGCCCGTCGGCGATGTACCACCCCGACGTCTCGGGTCACTGCGGTTTCCGCGACCCCTTCTCGGGTGGCTTCCCCGCCTCGTTCAAGAGCCCCGCGGTCGG
>JAUIHC010000241.1 GCA_030432455.1 Phycisphaerae bacterium
GCGCCGGACCATTCGGCACGCCGCTCGAGGTGTCGATCTGCGGCCGCCACCCGAGTCCGAGCCGGGCATTCAGGTCGGGCGTGAGGGCACCGGGATCCCACGGTCGCCCGGAGGCGCCCCAGGTGTTCCCGAGGCCGAGATCGAACTGATAGCCGTACGGATTCAGAGCCGCGCCGGACATCGCCGTGGACCGCTGCGGCCACGACTGCGAGCCGCCCGTCGGCACGCCGACCCGATCGAGCAGGGCGAGCTCGCCGATGCTGGCGATGCCCGCACCGCGTCGCATGCCCGGGAAGAGCCCGGGCGTCCCGGGGATCTCCGGATAGACGATGTTGTCCGCGACCCACGACGCGAACTGCGGCGATCCGGCGGTGGCCTGATAGTTGAAGGTGCCCCGGTCGTCGTAGGCGGGCAGCAGCACGTCGGCGGCGAGCGGCAGCACGCCGATCTGCTCCACCTTCTGCGGCTCGATGTTGCCGCCGTCGTAGACCCCGCCACCCCGGCGATATCGATCGATCGCCTCGACCGCCCGGGTGTACTGCACGTTGCGGGTGTTGATCGATCGAGGTCGTCCCCGATCGTCCACATCACCTGCGAGCGGGACCGACGGGGCGTATCCGACCCAGCCGTCGCTCAGACCGCCCCCCGGCGTGCCCGGCCAGAAGAGTCGGTCGTTGTAGACCAGCCGACTCATGTGCGGCAGCGTCCGCATGACCTCGACCGGCGCGGTGTTGACATTGATGAGACCTCGGGTGCCGCGGCCGCTGAAGCCCGCGGCGTTGCCGAAGCGGGCGTCATCCACCGCGAGCAGCTCGACCGGGTCGAGCGCGCCGTCGCCGTCGAGATCGAAGCGGTAGTTGCAGCCGGGACCGTCGCAGACGAGACCATCGAAGATGCTGAGCCCCGCCGGAAGGAGCGGCGTCCACGGCTCGGAGACCGCCGAGACCTCGACCACCTGCGTGAACGGTCGGAACGGATTGACCGCCGAGCCGACCTGGGCGGTGAGGTTTCCGGGGTCGGCGTGGTAGCGATTGGTGTGGATCCGCGTCGGATCCGGAAGACCGACCGGCACCAGATCGGCCCGCACCACCGGCAGCGGATCGTTCGCCAGCGTCGAGTTCATGATCTCGCCGAAGGTCATGTAGGTCGGCAGCAGCCGGACGCCGCTGAAGATCTGCGGCACGGTGATGCCGGGCCGGTGCGTGATCGCATGGCCCCAGAGGAAGGTGTTGAGCACCTCGCCGACCTGATCGAAGTCGTCGTCCTTCTGCAGCATCTGCAGCGGGTACGCCCACTGATTCCGTTCGAGCCAGACCCGCTGGTAGGTCTGCGGCGTGGCGGGCGACCGGTTGCCCGGCGCCACCTCATCGGGGTCCTGCCCCTTGTCCATCAGCACCCACCGGTACGAGCCCGCGGGTCGGCCGGGCCAGCCGAGCGGATCGACCTGCGTGCGGACCGATCCGTCCCAGAGCACCGGGAAGCCGGCGTCGTAGTCCACGGTGAAGGGCTGCCCCGCCCCGGGCTGCAGCGCGGTGGCGGTGGTCAGGTGCGTGGGCTTCGCCCGGATGGTCGCGAAGTCGAAGGTGTACGACCCGTCCGCGTTCCCGGGAGCCGAGGGTACGAGTCCGAGCGGCGAGAGATACGACCTCGCCATCCACGGGGTGTCGGGATCCTCGTCCCAGTCGATGATCTCGGCGGAGACCTGACGGGCGCCCTGCCCGACCTCGACGCCCTGGACCTCGGTGCGGACCCAGTCGTCCTCGGGGATCTCGGGGAAGATGTACCGCGGGCTGGTCTCGTTCATGTCGTAGAGACCGTTGCGGTTGACATCCCAGCCCCAGGCGCGGCCGGCGCGGACCCACGAGCAGAGCAGATCCCCGCCCTCGAGTCGAATGCCGCTCCACTCGTTGCGGTTCGGAGGACCGCCGTAGGTGAAGCTGTACTCCTGCTCCATGGTCGGGGCGAAGTCGTCCTCGACGAGCCGCTCCATCTGGTCGGAGAACTCGATCTTGTCGCCGGTGAGCTCGTTGTCAAGCCGGTCGATCGCGTAGAGATAGCCCGAGGTGGGAAGGGCTCCGCCACCCGCGGGCGCCGCGGCGAGCGGATCGACCACATAGCGAAGCAGCTCGACCGACCGGTCGGGGTTCTGGAACCAGCGGTTCGGCGTGAGCCCGATCAGCGGCGGGATCGCGGGCCGGAACTCGATGCCCGGCGCCGTCGGGTTCGCCCGGGCGAAGGTCGCGGGCGACGCGTCGAAGACCAGCGTCTGGTGCTGCGACATCGCGAGGGTGGTGTCCCAGCCGAAGAGCGCTCCCGGCTCGAGGTCGAGGAAGTCCATCCACTTGCCGTGGAACTCCTCGTACGGCATCCCGAACTCGTCCTCGAAACCGGTGTCGATGGTGTTGCCCGGCGGGATGATGCCGACGACGATCGCGGTCCGCGGGGCATCCGGCAGCGTGGGCCCGAGGAAGAGTTCGCTCGGGAAGTAGTACGGGTTGACCCGGGTGGCACCGGTGGCGGGATCGATGTCACCCGCCCGCGCCGCCGGATGCGGGCTCGGAAGCTTCGCAAGGTTCAGACACTGGTTGAGCGAGCCGGAGTCGCCGATCCGGATGAAGAGATCGTGCAGCGGCACCGGCTCCTCGAACGGATTGGCGAGCTGGATCGCGAAGACGATCGCCGGTCGGCTGGAGGCATCGACCCACTTGTCGCCCGACCCTTCGAAGCCGAAGGGAATGGTGTCGTCGCCCAGATTGGGCGCGGTCTGCCCCTGCTGCTGGAGCAGCTGCTGATACCCGGCGTCGCCGTCGAGCTGCTGCGCGGTCTGGGCGGTGATCCGACTGGGCGGATACACGAGCCCGAAGAACGCCTCCATGATGAAGGGCTGCTTCTCCATGCCGGGGAAGCTGAGGTTCTTCAGGTCCTGCGGCAGGAAGGAGTCGGTCTGCAGATCGACCCGCGGCGCCCAGTCGGGGAAGATCGCGGTGTCGAGCTCGATCGGGACGACCGTGCCGAGTCCGCCGTTGGACGAGGCGAAGTCGTAACTGACCGCAGGCCGGGCCCGGGCGTCCCGGAAGGTGTCGATGTTGGCCGACCAGCTGGCGGCCAGCAGCTGGGTGAGCAGGTAGTCCTGCTGGTTGAGGGTGATGTCCTCGTAGTTCGAGCCGAGGTAGCTCTGGGCGTAGGTCGTTCCGGAGTTGTCACGAACGACCGCGGACGCCGCCTTGCCGATCGTCTCCTGCAGTTCCTGACGGAAGCGGAACGCCCGGTCGAGTTCGACCCGAGCGCTGAACCCCGGGCCGAGCGAGCCGGGCCAGACGCCGGCGAGCATCACATCCGGATCACCGGCGGACCGGACATTGAAGGGCCCGGGGAAGAACCGGTAGAGGATCGACTCGAACTCGGTGAGCGGGGTGTCGCTCGGCGCCCGAAGGTCGAGCTTCTGCTTGCGGGCGTCGAACGCCAGCTGGTTCGCCTGCGGATCGGGCGGCGTGGTGGCGTCGGCGCGGAGCCGACCGAAGGCGTAGTCGTAGTCCGAGTTGTAGAGGGCGGTCGGCCTCAGGTGCAACGGTCGGAGGTCGTTGCGGGTGCTTGAGTAGGTCGTGATCCGATGCCGGTTGTCGCGGAGCAGTTCGAGGGCGGAGAGCTGGTCGCCGATCGCGATGCCCTGCTGCGGCGGCCACGGCGTGTTCTCGTTGCCGTCGAAGTAGTCGAGGAAGTTCTCGACCGACTCGGAGCGGGCGAGCGAGGATCGGAGGAAGTTCGCCTCGTAGTTCCACGGCTCGTTGATCGTGCGTTCGAGCGTCGAGACTGCCGGGCCGTAGTTGCTGGCCGCGAACATGCGGAGTTCGAGTTCATCGGCGTCGGTGAAGCCTCGGGGCGGCACGTTGCCGACGCCCCATTGATCGACCGGGAGCGGATTGCCCGTGGCGTCGGTCCGGACGGTGAAGAGCCCGCCGTCGTTCTGCCGTCGTGAGAAGTAGCGACGACGATCGAAGGCGGCCTGCTCCGGGTTGCCGCCGCCGAAGGCGACCAGCAGCGAGCGATACGGCGCCTCGAGGGCGGCGAAGCCGGTGGCCCCGGCGTTCTGGTTGAGGACGCCGGTCTGGCGAAGCCAGCTCGCGGGGGCCGAGGTCGAGTCACCGAACCGCAGCGGATCGAAGGATGTTCGCAGCGTGGTGGGCCCGTCGAAGGTGCCGGGTTGGACCTGGTACTGGGCGTCGTAGGCGTAGCCGAGACCCCAGACGAGGTTCGCGGGCGACGCGTTCTGCGGATCGCTGAAGAGACCGGTCCAGGAGTCGCCGGGGTCGTAGACCGCAGCGTTCTCGCCGAAGGTCGTCGCCTGCGCCCCGGGCTGCACGAGGCGGCTCGTGAGCGCGATGTCCGCGGGCGTCTCGCCCGCGGTGCTCCAGCGGTCGAACCGGCTGGCGACATTGACATCCACCATCGAGGCGTTGTCCACCACCGAGACCGCCGCGACCTGACGGATGCCGTCCTCGCTGGTGCCCGGCAGCAGGAACCAGAACGAGTCGGTGAAGCCGTCGCCATCGGCGTCGGCGAGCGTGCGTTCGACGACGTTGCGATCGGTGCCGGGCTGCAGGGCGTGCCGCTTGGGGCCGAGGTCGTTGAGCCGGATGAAGTTCGGCATCGCCCCGGGTCCGTAGAGCACCCCGTTGGAGAAGTGGATGCTCGGTGCGGAGAACCAGTTGTTCCGACGGCCGATGAAGTCGCCGCCGCCCGCGAAGGGAACCGGCGGACGGCCCGGAAGCCACTGCTCGTAGGGCGTCTGAAGCGCGACCGGCTGCTGGATCAGCAGGTAGTCGTTCGCGGCCCCGGTCGAGAGGAGTTCGGCCGCGGTCGTGTTGAGCGTGAACCCTTCGTTCGGGAGCGCGTTGGCGGGATCGGTGGGGTCGTAGAGATTCCCGCGGAACGGCGCGACGTTCGCGATGTCGAAGCAGACCCGCCATCCGTTCTCGGGGGTCGCGGGCCAGGACAGGTGCGACCAGTGGGTGAATCCCTGCTGGGCGGTCTGGTTGTCGAACCCGAGGCGACCGAGCGTGTCGTAGGCCCGCTCCGGCTCGCTCGACCGCAGCCAGCGACTGTCGCCGAACCCGGGGTTGCCCACCGGATTGTCGTCGCCGATGCTCAGACTGAACCCGTCGAAGAGGCGGCCATTGCCGGCCCCGGGTCCGAAAGGCACATCGGCTCCTCCGCTGTCCGGCCAGTTGGTCCACGGCCGG
>JAUIHC010000242.1 GCA_030432455.1 Phycisphaerae bacterium
GGAAGTCGGGCAGGTTGATCGAGGTGTCGGCGTTCACCACCCCGACCAGCCGGACTCCGGGGAAGTCGAGGCCCTTGGCGATCATCTGGGTGCCCGCGAGGAGCCTGATCGAGCCGGTCCGGAATCGCTCCAGCACCTCGTGGAAGTCGTCGGCGGTGTGCAGGGCGTCCGAGTCGACCCGGACCATCGCACCCTCGGCGGCGAGATGGGGGTGGAGTCGGCCGAGCTCCTCCTCGACCCGCTGGGTCCCGAGTCCGAAGACGGTGGTCCGCTTGCTGCAGAGCGGGCAGGTCGTCGGCAGCCGGAGCTGGGCGTCGCAGTGGTGGCAGCGGACCCACCGGTCCTTCACCGGGCCGGACGCCTGATGGCAGACCATGCCGACGTCGCACTGGTCGCAGGTCATGATCCAGCCGCACCGCTGGTCGGGGCAGGCGATGTAGTTGGCATAGCCGCGGCGATTGAGCAGCAGGAGCACCTGGCCGCCGTCGCCGAGCGTGCGGGCGATCGCGGCGCCGAGCCGGGGGCCGATGAGTCGGACGCCCGGCGTCGTGAAGTGCCGGCGTTCCTCGGCGAAATCGACGATCTCGACGGTCGGCAGCCGCAGTCCCGGGGCCCGTTCGGGCAGGCGATGGAGCGCGTGGCGGCCTGCGACCGTCGCGTTGTGCCAGCTCTCCAGCGACGGCGTGGCCGACCCGAGCACCACGGGGCAGTCGGCGAGCTGGGCCCGTCGGATGGCGGCATCGCGGCCGTGGTATCGGGGGGCCTGATCCTGCTTGTACGAGGGGTCGTGCTCCTCGTCCACGACCACCAGCCCGAGGGTGCCGTCGGGGATCGGGGCGAAGAGGGCCGACCGGGCCCCGAGCACGATCCGGGCTTGCCCGCTCGCCGCCCGTCGCCACTCCTGATGCCGCTGGGCCGCGGTCAGCCCCGAGTGCAGGACCGCGGCCGGCACCCCTTGGAACCGAGCGAGGAATCGGGCGGTGGTCTGCGGGGTGAGGGCGATCTCCGGCACCAGCACCAGCGCGGTCCGCCCGGCCGCGAGCACGTCGGCGACGAGCCGCAGGTAGACCTCGGTCTTGCCGCTTCCGGTGACTCCGAACAGCAGGTGGCTCGAGAAGCCCCCGCCAAGCGTGCCGCCGATCGAGGCGACCGCGGCGTCCTGATACCGGTTGAGGGTGACCGTGCGGTCGGCGAGTCCGCTGCCCGCCTTCGCCCGGGCTTCGATCATGGTCACGCGTTCGAGGTGGACGAGGCCGAGCTCCGCGAGCCGCTTGAGGACCGCGGTGCCCCCGATCCCGGTGCGGTCGGCGAGGTCCGACGAGGACACCGGACGCTCGTCCTCGGGGATCGCGGCGATCGCCTCGAACATCGCCCGCTGGGTCCGGCCGAGCCGCGGAAGCGGGGCGGGCAGTGGATCGGCGGGTCGGACCAGGAGTCGACTCGTGGCACCGACGCCCTTGCGGACCGCCGCCGGGACGATCGACGCGAGCACGATCCCGATCGGGCACGCGTAGTACGACGCGATCCAGCGGGCGAGGGCGACGAGTTCGCCCGGCAGGGCGGGCAGATCGTCGGCGCGACCGAGCAGAGGCTTGATCTTCTCCGGAGGAACGCCCTCCGCGGCCGCGGCGTCGGCGTCGAGACGGTCCACCACGGTGCCGGCGACCCGCTGGTTCCCACGGCCGAGCGGTACGAACACCCGATGTCCCGACTCGATCTCCAGCCCCGCGGGGACCGCGTACAGCAGTCCGGACGGGTAGCGATCGACCGACCGCTCGACCGCCACGCGGACGAAGTCGCGGGCGGTCGGATCGGCGATCGGCGGGTCGGCACCGAAGAGGTCGGGCATGACGCGAGTCTACGAGGCGGCCTCGTCCGGCTGACCGGGGGGATCGGGACCGTGGACGACCGGACGAGAGGACCTTCGGTCATGCTCTTCCGCTATATTCCGCGCTCATGACCAGGCACGGTGGATACGACGTGCTCGCGGAGGCCGGTGACCGGCCTCGCGGCGTTCGTCTCGCGCTGGAGAACGGCGCGATCTTCGAGGGTCGGGGCTTCGGCGCCGCGGTGGCGAGCGGGGGTGAGGTGGTGTTCAACACCGCCCTCTGCGGCTACCAGGAGGCGCTGACCGACCCGAGCTACACGGGGCAGATCCTCGTGATGACCGCCGCGGAGATCGGGAACTACGGAGTCTCCGAGGAGGATGTCGAGAGCGGCGAGGTCGCCGTCGCGGGGTTCGTCATCCGGGATCACTCGCGGATCCGGTCGAATCACCGGGCTCACGAGCACCTGCACCGCTGGCTCGCGTCGGCGGGCGTGCCGGGTCTCGAGGATGTGGACACCCGGGCGATCGTCCGGATGCTGCGGTCCGAGGGGGCGATGCGGGGGGTGATCGAGCCGGATCCGAGCGTCTCCGATGCCGATCTGGTCGCCCGGGCCCGCGGGCTCGACTCGATGAGCGGATGCAACCTCGCCGCGTCGGTCGGGGCGACCGACCCCGGGGTCTTCGCCGAGCCCCTCGGCGACTGGTCGGGGGCGGTCGGCGAGCGGGCGTCCGATGAGGAGCGGCTCGTGGTCCTCGCCCTCGACTGCGGCGCCAAGCGGAACATCTATCGGCACCTGGTCGAGCGGGGCTGCGAGGTCCGCTTCATCCCGCACGACACGCCCGCCGCCGATCTCCGGTCGGCCTTCGCCTCGGGGGAGGTCCATGGCCTGTTCGTCTCCAACGGTCCCGGCGACCCCGCCGCGGTCCAGACGACCATCGCGACCCTGCGGGAGGTCGCGGGCGAGATCCCGACCTTCGGCATCTGTCTCGGGCATCAGTTGCTGGCCCTCGCCCTCGGGGCGACGACCTACAAGCTCAAGTTCGGGCATCGCGGGGCGAACCAGCCCGTCCGCAACGAACTGACCGGTCGGGTCGAGATCACGAGCCAGAATCACGGCTTCTGTGTGGACGAGGTGTCGCTTGCGAAGGCGGGCGGCGAGGTCACCCATCGGCACCTGAACGACAGCACGGTCGCGGGATTCCGGGATCCGAAGAGGCCGGTCTTCAGCGTGCAGTACCACCCCGAGGCGAGCCCGGGACCGCACGATTCGAGCTACCTGTTCGACGCATTCATCCGGATGATGCGGCATGGCGGGCCCGTGACGGCCATCGACTTCGCGATGCCGGAGGTCGCGGTCGGCTGACGGGGCGAGGCGGTCGAGTGCGGAGACCCGCGGGTCGCAGATCGTGGCATGGCCCTCGACGAAGTGCGTCCGTGGGGTGCCGACCCCTTGACTCGCTCGCTGCCGGGTCGTCGCCGATCCACTCGGAGGTTGCGGGTCCCGGGGGTGGGAAGTACGCTTCGACTCTTCCGTCCACTGACCGAACTCGGCCATGCGGAAGACGCGGGTTGTGAGGCGGCGAACGATCGTGGAGATCTCGCCGCCGGATGCGGCGCCTCGCCGCGAAGAGAGCAGACGCGGCGTCCACGCCGCCAAGATCGGATGCGGCGCCCGCCGCTGATCGCAGACGAGCGATGGCCGCGGGCCATCGCCCACGCACAGGAGTGTGAACGACATGGATTCCTTCTCGAGGTCCTGCGGACGAACCTCCCGACGCGAGCGTCGGGTCAGCCGGGTCCTGCCCGTCCTTCCGGGGGCCGCCACCCTCGTCTGCCTCACGATGTTCGGAGCGCCGAATGTCCTCTCCGGGCTCGGTCCCGCCACTGCCGCGGCGCAGTCGCAGGCGACCGACGCGCGAGCGTCCGCCCGGGCCGCGATGGCCTCCAGCGACTGGCGGGCCGCGATCGATGCCTGGACCTCGGTCCTCGCGCTCGATCCCAACGATGCCGAGGCCAAGGCCGGGCTTCGTCAGGCTCAGGCGATGCTCGATCAGGCCTCGACCATCGACGACGTGCAGGAGGACTTCACCCTCCGCCGCGAGCGTCTGATCGTCCAGTACAACGACGATGTCGCCCGGGCCAACGCCGCGTACGACGAAGGCGACTACCGCCGCGCCCGCGAGTCCGCCGTGACCGCCCGTCTCCGGATCGACCGGGACCGCGGCGTCCTGCCGGCCGACCGCTACTCCGCGATGATGGCCGACATCGACACCCTTCTCGATCGCATCGCCGAGGCCGAGCAGCTCGAGACGCTCGCCCGCGACGAGGCGTCCCGTGAGGAGGCTCGCTCGTCCGCGGAGGCTCAGCGCCGCAAGGAGCGGGCCGAGCGCGACCGCACCATCAACGAGAGCCTCCAGCGCGTTCGGCAGCTGCAGCTTGAGCTCAAGTACGACGAGGCCCTGCAGGTCCTCGACACCGTGCTGTTCATCGATCCCAACAACCCCGCCGCCCTGGCGCTGCGGGACGTGATCCACACCAGCAACATCTATCGGGAGTACTCGCAGACGCTTCGTCGTCGCGACTACGCCTTCAGCCACTTCGCCCAGGAGAACCTCGAGGCGACCATTCCGCCTTCGCGGAACATCAGCGGCCCCGGCCCCCGCTCGACCAACGCCCTCATGTCGTACCCCGAGGACTGGCCGCAGCTCTCGATCCGTCGCGACGCGGCCGCGGGCTTCCGGGAGACCGAGGAAAACCGGCGGGCGATGGTTCAGCTGGAGAAGAACGTCCCGGTCAACTTCAAGAACACCGCCCTCGAGGATGTCATCGGCTACCTCGAGGAGGTCACCGGCGTCGAGTTCTACCCCGATTGGAAGGCCCTCGACCTCATCGGCATCCGTCAGGACACCGAGGTCGAGCTCGATCTCGGTCAGATCTCCGCGGACGCGGCCCTTCAGCGGATTCTCGAGCAGGTCGGTGACGACCTCGATCGGCCGGAGTTCGCGGTCGAGGACGGCGTCGTCGTGATCTCCAGCGACGAGGCCCTCCGCAAGAAGACCGTCACCATCGTCTACGACATCCGTGACCTGCTCTTCGAGGTCCCGTACTTCGACAACGCCCCCGAGTTCGACCTGAACAGCTCCCTCGCCCAGGGCGGCGGTGCGGGCGGCGGCGGCGGCGGTGCCGGCGGCGGCTTCGGCGGCGGCGGTGGTGGCGGCGGCTTCGGCGGCGGTGGCGGTGGCGGCGGTGGCGGCTTCGGCGGCGGCGGCGGTGGCGCCGGCGGCGGCGGTGGCGGTGGTGCTCCCTTCGGCAACCCCGGCGAGGAGCCCGAGCGTCGCAGCCGTGAGGAGATGATCGAGCAGATCGTCACCATCATCCAGGAGCAGGTCGACCCCGAGGGCTGGCGTGAT
>JAUIHC010000243.1 GCA_030432455.1 Phycisphaerae bacterium
CTCGGGATACCGCAGACGATCGGGTTCGTCCTTGACCTTGCCCATGCTGATGCAGCACAGGGTGTCGTGATCGTCGTGGTCCTCGGCGCGAAGGAAGTGCGCGTCGTTGTCGGCGACCATCGGCAGGCCGAGCTCGCGGGCGAGCCGCTTGAGCAGCGGATTGATCCGCTCCTGCTCGGGGACGTGCCGCTGCAGCTCGATGTAGAACCGGGGCTCGCCGTCGGGGCCCGGAGCGAAGGTCTCCGCGTGCCAGCGGGCCTCGGCGACCGCGAGGTCCCAGTGACCCTCGTCGTCGGTGCGGACGAAGTTGGTCAGATGATGCGCGATCGAGGAGCCGAGGTGGCCGTTGATCGCGACCAGACCCGCGTTCCACTGCGCGAGCGTCGACTTGTCCATCCGCGGCTTGTAGTAGAAGCCCTGGAGGAAGGCGTCCGAACTCAGCCGCATCAGGTTCCGCCAGCCGTCGAGATCGAGGGCCAGCAGCACCAGATGGAAGCCACCGTCGGCGACGCCGGTGTGGGTGCGATCGTGTCGATCCCCGGGACGACCGTCGCGATCCGGTGCGACATACGCCTCGATGCCGAGGATCGGCTTGATGCCCTCGGCACGGGCCGCGGCGTGGAACTCGAAGGCGGCGTGCAGGTTGCCGTGGTCGGTCACCGCCACGGCGTCCATCCCGAGCTCCTTCACCCGGGCGACGAGCCGCTTGACGCGGTTGCCGCCGTCGAGCAGCGAGTATTCGCTGTGGAGATGGAGGTGGACGAACGGCGGTGCGTCGCCGGTGGCGGCGGCATCGGTCGGCTTCCCTGCGTCGGTGGTCATCCTGCGGCTCCATCCATGGACGCCCGCATGCTATCGCCCGCGAACGCGGGGTCGGCGCGATCGAACCGTGATCCACGATCCGATCGGGCCGTCAAACAGGACCTAGACTCCGGGAATGTTCACCGGCGACCCCCGCCAGCACGTCCACGTGGTCCGGATCATGTCCGCAGGCCGTCGCATGCACGACGGCTGGCGGCGAGTGGACGGCGGTGGCCCGGTCCAGCGGTTCCTGGCCGGGGCCGCGGTCCTGCTGCTGGCGATCCCGCTGCTGGTGCTGGTGGTCATCGCGGTGATCGCCTTCGCGGTGATCGGGACCGCCGCCGGGCTGGTGGCGTATCTCCTCGGCGGCCGCCCCCGGATGACGCCTCCCTCCGACGGCCGCGAGAATGTCCGCGTCATTCGCCGGGACGGGTGAGCCCCGAGCCCGATCGTCGCCCCCCCACTACTGCTCGAGCCACCACGCCCGCAGGGCCGTCGCGACCGGCCCCGGCGCCCCGGTCCCGATCGCCTCACGCTCGAGTCCCACGACCGGCAGCACGCCCCAGCTGGAGTTGGTCAGCAGCACCTCGTCGGCCTGCAGGACGTCCTGAATGCCCAGCATCTCCCGCCGGACGAGCCGGCCCTCGCCCGCGGCCCATCCGAGGACCTCGGCCCGGACGATGCCCGGAAGCACCGGCGAGGGAAGTCCGCCGTCCGGCTCCTCGCCGCGGGCGATCGGGGTGATGAACTCGTCGTCCTTCACGAGCACCACGTTGCTCACGCAGCCCCCCGCCAGATGGTTGGAGACCTGGAACCACAGCGCCTCGCTCGCCCCCTTGCCCGCCGCGGCCTGCAGCGCGGAGAGCCGCGACCAGTAGTTCAGGGTCTTGTGCGAGGCGTGCGGATCGAGCGGATTGGCCCGGGCATCCGCGACGACCACCCGGACGCCCTTCGCGAAGAGGTCCTCGGGATACGCGGTGGCGGGCTGGGCGACCACGAGGATCGTGGGATCGTGCCCATCGCCGCCGCCCTGCAGCAGATTGAGATCACCCCCGGTGATCGTCACCCGCACGCGGGACTGCTCGTGGCCGCCGGCCTTGACGGTCCGGTGGATCGCCTCCGCCAGCGCGTCGATGCGAAGTCGGGAGCTCAGCCCAAGGGTCTTGAGCGACTCGTCCAGACGATCGAGGTGCTGGAGGAGGTGCACCACCCGGTCGCCCCGCGCGGTCAGCGTCTCGAACAGTCCGACCGCGTGCTGGAAGCCCGCATCGAAGGCCGAGATCCGGGCTTCCTCCGGGGTCATGAGATCGCCGTTGAACCACACCGCCGTCATCGCGTGCCTCCGAAGGTCGCCTCGTCCGATCCATCGATCATCGCGGCCTGATGCACCGCCACCACCTGCGGCGGGTCGCCCGCCCATTCGAGTTCGACCCGGCGATCCCCACCGAGCACCTCGATGCGAACCCGTCGGCCCTCATCGCCATCGACGAGGATGGCGGAACCGACCGCCCGAGACGCGGGAAGCCGCCGAATCGCCTCCGACGCGGCGCCGACCACGACCCCGGGGCCGAACGCCCCGACGTCCCGATCCGACTCGATCGCCGCCAGCAGCGACTCAGTCGCCCCGACGACCCGGGCCTCCCACGCCTCCAGCCGCCGCTGGCGTGCGAGGAGCGTGATCCCGACCGCGACGGTGGCGGTCAACAGGATGCCCCTTCGCCACGACAGATTGCGTGCGACCCTCCGAATCATGGCGGCGAGTGTACGCCCAAGGGTCCGTCCGGCGACCCGGGTCCCGGATCGGCCGCGACCGGACATGAACGACCTGTGCGATGATTCCGCCGTGTCACGAGACGCCGACAACCCGTCCCCCCGCCGATCGCGGCGACGGCGACCACGCCGTCCCCCGATCGCCCGACCGTGTCCGCGGTGCGGGCAAGGTCTTCACCGGGTGCCACCCGTGGTCCCGGCGTGGCTCGATCAGCCGGTCCGCACCTGCCCGGCCTGCGGACTGGGCATCGCCGAACCGCGTGGTCGCCGACGGCATCCCGGCGGCCGGACGCTCGCGGTGGCCATCGCGATCGTTCGGATGGCGATCGTGGGCGGGCTGCTCGTCGGCACGGGGCTGCTTGGGGCGGCGACGGCGCGGACCGTCGCCGAGGAGGCCCGGTTCCACGGCGGTCTCCACCTCGGATCGCAGATCGCATGCGGGACGGTGGGCGTGCTGATCGGCGGGCTGATCGCCGGCGTCTCGATGCACCGACGCGGCCTGACCGTCGCCGCAGTGGCCGGCCTCTGCCCGATGCTCGTCTGGGCATGGCTCAACACCGCACTCGCCTCTCTTCCGGACACCCTTCGGATCCCACCCGACCGGCAGGTCGGCTCGATCCTGCTGGTCGTGATCCCGGCGATCGTGTCCGCACCGATCTGGCAGGTGTTCGGCCGATTCGTCGGTCGAGTCGGACCTCGACTCACCAGGAGCGCGACATGACGCCCGACGATCCGATCGCCGATCCCCTCCCGCAGGACGCCCGCACCGAGCGGACGGTGGACCGGGTGGTGGCCCGGGTCGAGGGCACCCGGCCGTGCCTGCGGTGCGGCCACGACCTGCACGGCCAGTCGATCGTCGTGGAATCGGAACACGGCCTGCTCATCGCCCGATGCTCCGAGTGCGGGACCGTCGCCGCAATGAGCGAGTATCCGGTTCTCGGAGTCTGGGGTCGCCGCCTCGGCGCGGCACTCATGACGGTGATGCTGGGACTCCTGATCCCGCTCGCCCTGCTCTCGGCGCTCGTCGTCCTCGGCGTGTCCACAGTGATGTTCGACCAGCGGATCGACGACGCGCGATTGGTGCTCGAGTCGATGGTGGGCCTCGGCAACCAGGTCCCTCCGGAGTGGTGGCAGGCCAACCGATCCGAGGCGCGGGCGCGGATGCTCGAGGCGTTCTTCGACTTCGACGGCCGCGATGTGATGCTCGCCGTGGCGCTCTCCCCACTTCCGGTGCTCCTCGGAATCCTCTGGTCGGCGATGCTCCCGGGCCTTCCCCGGCGGCGAACATGGGTCGTGGCCCCGGTGATCGGTGTCGTCGCGATGGCCTATCTGGCGATCGGACTCATCGGCAGTGATCCGGTCGGGGTGGTCCCGGTCTGGACGTATCCGGTGTCGATGCAGGTTGCCGCCTGGCCGGGCCTGGCGTCGTTCATCGCCGTCGCGACCGTGCTGATGACGATCGGACTGTTCCTCGGGCGGACGATCCTCCGAGCGCTCGCCTCCTTCGCCCTGCCGCCGCGCCACCGCCGTCTGGTCTCGTTCCTCTGGACGGTGGACGGGCTCGATCCACCTCGCGGCCGGGGGTAGGCACGGCCTCAACCGAAGGGAAACGGCGGCGTCGGTCGCTACACTTCGCGACCCATGCCGCTTCTGACCCTCTCCGGCATCCGCCACGCCTATTCGACCCGCACCGTGCTCGACGGGGCGACGGTGTCGGTCGAACCGGGCGAGAAGATCGGCCTCGTCGGCCGCAACGGCGCCGGCAAGAGCACGCTCCTCAAGATCATCACCGGCCAACTGACGCCGGATCACGGATCGATGCAGCTGGCCCGAAGCGTGCGGGTCGGCCACCTCAGCCAGCATCCCGACTTCGTCCCCGGCGACACCGTCAAACAGGCTGCGGCCCGGGCGTTCGATGCCCTGCACGCCGCACAGGCCTCGCTCGAGCAGGTGTACGAGGAGATGGCCACCGCCGAAGGCGACGCCCTCCAGCGACTCATGGACCGCCAATCCGAGCTCGACGCCCGGATCGAGGCGCTCGGCGGCTACGCCGTCGAGCACAAGGTGGACGCCACGCTGCACGGCCTCGGGCTCGAGGACGACCGGTTCGATCAGCGGGTGGACACGCTCTCGGGCGGCCAGAAGGCTCGGCTCGGCCTCGCCCGCCTGCTGCTCGAGTCCCCGGACCTGCTGCTGCTCGACGAGCCGACCAATCACCTCGACATCCACGGCCGCCAGTGGCTCGAGACGTTCCTCGCCGAGGAGTTCCACGGCGCGGTCATCCTGATCAGCCACGACCGCTGGCTGCTCGACCGCGTGGTCAACCGGATCGTCGAGGTCGAGGCGGGACGGGTGCTGGAGTATCCGGGCAACTATCAGGCGTTCATCCAGCAGCGGCACGAGCGGAAACTCGTCGAGCAGCGGGTCCACGAGAAGCAACTCGACCGGATCCGGGCTGAAGAGGCGTTCATCAAGAAGTACAAGGCGGGCCAGCGGGCGAAGCAGGCCCGCGGACGCGAGCTGCGTCTGGAGCGGTACAAGCGGGACGAACTCTCCGAGCGTCCGCTCGAGCTCGACGTGATGGAGCTCGAACTGCCGAAGCCGCCCCGCTCCGGCGACGTCCTCGTCGCCGCCGAGCACCTCGCCAAGG
>JAUIHC010000244.1 GCA_030432455.1 Phycisphaerae bacterium
CGAGGGACGAGCGGTGGTCGAGATCGAGGGCGATGTGCTCTTCGACTCCGGCAAGTTCGATCTCAAGCCCGCGGCGCAGTCCACGCTTCGGACCATCGCCGCCCAGATCAAGGACGCCTACCCCGGCTCCGAGATCCGGGTGGACGGCTTCACCGACAGCGATCAGATCCGGGCCAACCGCCGCAATGTGATTCCGACCAACTACCACCTCGGTTTCTTCCGGGCCTACGCGGTCGGGCAGTTCCTGCAGCGGCAGGGCATCTCCAAGGACGTCATCAGCTACGGGTCGTACGGTCCGGAGAAGGCGAAGGCGACCAAGGCCGAGAGCCGCCGGGTCGAAGTCTCCGTCATCCAGTGAGACGGGCCCTCCGGACCGGTCACCCGGCACCGGACGATCCGGCACGACATCATCAGCCCCGCCGTCCGATCGCGGATGGCGGGGCTGTTCGTCGGCGACCGGCACCGACGAGCGGGACGGCTCGTGCCGGACGCGGATCAGAACTCGATCTTCACGCCCTCGGCCTTGATCGACTCGATCAGGATCCGCAGGGTCTCCAGCGTGGCGTCGAGTCGCTTCGCGGCGTCGTCGAGATCGTCGTAGAGGGCCGGATCCTGCAGGAGCCGCCCGATCGTGCCTTCGCCGCGGCCTGCGAGGCCGACCAGCGATCGCACCTCGACGAGCGTCGAGTCCACGGCATCGGCGGTGGTGGCGAGGCGCTGGATGAGGGCCGGCGACTCCTCGTCGAGGGTGGTCGCCAGCCGACTGGCCGCGAGGGCGGCGTCGGTGGCCCGTTCGATGAAGAGATTCGCCTTGAACACCGCATCGCGGGCGTCGGTCCGCAACTGCTCGTCGGCGAGCCATGCGGTCGCGGCGGCGAACGCCTGCTCGGCCTGGCCGAGGGTGCCGTTGATCCGCTCGAGCGTCTCCCCGATGCCGACCCCGCCCTCGCCGCCGTCGGCGACCAGGCCGTTGAGGCGTTCTCCGAGTTCGCGGTAGGTGCGGGCAAGGTCGCCGACCTCCGCGAAGCTCTCGGTGATCGGTCCCATCCGGGCGTCGAGGCTGCCCGAGAGCGACTCGCCGAGCGAGAGGAATGTGCCTTCGAGCACCGGCGTGTCCGTCGCTGCGAAGACCGGCCGATCGGCGTCGGGATCGAGGGAGAGGATCGCCAGTCGCGATCCGCCGCCGATCAGCGCCGCCTCGACCTGCACGAGATGGTCCACCGGAATCCGCACCCAGTCGTCGATCCGGCAGTCGAGTCGCACCGGCAGCGCCTCGTCGATCTCCAGCCCGACCTCGGCGATCGTGCCGATCGGCACGCCGTCCAGCGTGATCTGACTGCCGTAGCGGAGGCCACCGGCCCGGTTCAGCCGAACCACGACGTCATGGGCGGGGCGGGCGATGTCGCGCAACGACCCGAACGACACGAGCATCGTGACCGTGGCGGCGGCGGCGGCGATGGCGGCGAGACCGATGGCGGCATCGCGATGGCGGTCGTTCATGGCCGATCGTGTCCGGACGGATTCGCGGCGGGCGAGGGGGAGGCTGCGGGGGAGGCGGAGTTGGCCGGGGCGTCGAGCGTATCCGGATCCGAGTCGTCGAGGTCGGGATCGTGTCCGTGCGGCTCGCGGCCTTCGAGGAAGGTTCGGACCACCGGATCGGCGGAGTGCCTGATCTCGTCGGGCGTGCCTTCGAGACGCACCCGTCCGCGATGCAGCAGCACCATGCGATCGGCGACCTGGAAGGCGGAATCGAGGTCGTGCGTCACCACCACACTGGTGATGCGGAGTTCTCGCTGGAGTCGCACGATGAGGCTGTTGATGACGTTCGCCCGGATCGGATCGAGACCGGTGGTCGGCTCGTCGTAGAGCACCAGTTCCGGTTCGAGCACGATCGCCCGGGCCAGCCCGACCCGCTTCCGCATGCCGCCCGAGAGTTCCGCGGGCATCCGGTCGAGCGTGTCGGCGAGTCCGACCCGGTCCAGCGTGGCCCGGACCCGGTCCTCGAGATCGGGGCCGGCGTGGCCGGTCTCCCGCAGGGGAAACGCGACGTTCTCCCGGACCGTGAGACTGTCGAAGAGCGCCGCCTGCTGGAAGAGGAAGCCGATCCGCCGGCGGATCGGCACCAGGCGTCGCTCGTCGAGGCGGTCGATCCGCTCTCCGTGGAATCGGACCTCGCCCTGGTCGGGCCTCAGCAGGCCGACCAGATGCTTGAGCATGACGCTCTTGCCGCATCCGCTCGGTCCCATGACCACCAGAGTGCCGCCGGTGGGGATCTCCAGATCGAGGCCCTGCAGCACGGGGCGGCCGTCGAACGACTTCCACACCCCTCGCAACGAGGCAAGGGGCGGAGGATTGACGGCATCCGTGGCGGGCATCGTCGTATCATCGCGGCGGAGCCGATTCGATGCCAGTTCCCTCCGAGTACACCGACCGGACGATCGAGCCTGCGGACGACCCTCGTCCGACCGGGCATGCCGCGGCTCGCGTGCAGGTGCACGAGGGTCCCGTCTTCCGGGTGGAGGTCGTCGAGTACGAGGATCTCACCGGCCGACGAGTCCGCAAGGATGTCGTGCGGCATCCCGGCGCCGTCACGGTGATTCCGATCGATCCGGACGGATCGGTGCTGATGGTCCGGGTGGGGCGTCTCCCGGTGGGGCGCTTCCTGCTGGAGTTCTGCGCCGGCAAGCTGGAGCCGGGCGAGGACCCGGGGCACGCGGCGGGTCGGGAGCTCGAAGAGGAGGTCGGGCGGCGGGCGACGACGATCGAGCCGGTCGGCACCTATCTGACCTCGCCGGGATTCTGCGACGAGCGGATGCACGCCTTCCTCGCCACCGGACTCGAGCCGGTGCCGCAGCGACTGGAGCCCGGCGAGGAGATCGAGGTGCTCGCCCTGCGGCCGGATGAGATCGACGCGGCGATCGCGGATGGTCGGATCGAGGACGGCAAGTCGATCGCCGCATGGCACCTGCTTCGGGCCCGCTTCGCCGATCGGCTGCAGTCCGCAGTCTCCGGAGCGGCACCGTGAACGGCTGGTCGCGTCGGCCATCGGAACCGCCGGTGGAGGCCGGGCGGGAGCCGCCTCGTTTCGACGAGCCGCTCTCGTGGTCGGTGCCCGTCGCCCGCGTCGGGGGAACGGTGGTGCGGGCTCACGCCCTGCTGCTCGGGACGATCGTGGTGATCCTCGTGCGGTCCGCCTGGCACGTCGGGGACGACGCGTTCCCGCTCGGGCCACGGCTCGCGGCGATCCTGCTCGCGGCGATGGTGGGGGTGGTCCTTCTTCACGAGGTCGCGACCATGCTCGTTCTCCGGCGGCTCGGCGGCGATCTGCCCGAGATGGTCCTCCAGCCTCTGGGAGGTCTCGACGACGGCGTCCCGCCCCCGGGCTGGCGTCGAGCGGCGATCGCCGCGATGGTCGGGCCGCTCACCGCGGCGACGGTCGCGATCCTCGCCGCCGTCGCGGTGGCGATCGGCACCCGCGGATCCGGAACCGTCTCGGCGTGGTCGCTCCCCGGCCTTCACTCGCCCGCGATCGCAGGCTCGCTCTGGCTGGAATCCACCCGTCTGCTCGGTTCGGTGGCCACCGTGGTCGCCGGGGCGAACCTGCTCCCGGCTCCGCCGTTCCGGGGACGACTCCTGCTCGAATCACTTCTCCGTCCGCATCTGGGACCGACCCGGGCGCGGCGTGCGACCTTCCGGGCGGGCATCGGCACCGCGATCGTCGTCGGGGTGGTCGGGGTGGTCTCGGGGTGGCTGCCGGTGTTCCTGGTGGGGGCGCTCTGCGGGCTGGCCCTGCTCCGGGAGCATCGACGCGACGCCGAGGTGTTGGAGGCGTTCGCCATCGACGGTGCTTTCTCCATCGCGGATCTCCGCACCGATGCCGCGCTCGAACAGGATGAGGCCGATGCGGCGGCCGATCTCGAACGGCGGCGCCGCGATGAGGTCGCGGCGACGCTGGCGGCGGAGAACGCGGCGTTGGATCGCGTCCTCGAGAAGATCGCCGAACACGGGATCGAGGCGCTCGACCGTCAGGAACGCCGGATTCTGGATCGGGCCACGCGACGACGGCGGGCGGCCGACGACCGAGATCCGACCGGGGGGTAGACTTTCGGCCCCATGGGCATCCACGATCGAGACTACGCACGGCCGGAGCGGCCGTCCCGGGGCGGCGGGGGACTCCCGCCCGGGGCCTTCCGACCGCGCGGCTGGTCGGTGAACACCTGGCTCATCGCGATCTGCGTGGCGGTGTTCGTGGTGGACCAGTTCCTTCCCCGCATGCTCGGGACGCTCTCGTCGATTCCCGTGGCCCTCGCCGGCGACGGACGCCTCGTCGAGCTGCCCGCCTCCAGCACGATCGACGATCCGATCCGCGACGGCGGCCTGCTGATCCGGTCGCTGGCCTCGGTCGAGGGCAAGGACCTGTTCTGGACCAGTCCGGACGGGCGGTCGTTCCTTCCGATGGCCGGGGCCGCCTCGAAACGGGCCCTGGCGAGGGGGGCGAGGGTCTATCTCCAACTGCCGGGCGAAGGGGAGTTCTCGTACGCCGATCCGGACGGGAATCGGGCGAGCGGGCGATACCTCATCCTCGCCGAGGTGATCGCGGCGGGGCCGATCTGGACCTTCGGCTACTTCTCGACCGCCAAGGCGCTCATGTACTGGGATGCGGCGTCGGGTCTCAGCGGATTCGAGTTCTGGAGGTTCATCACCTTCCAGTTCCTCCACGCGAACCTCTCGCACCTGCTCTTCAACATGATCGGGCTGTACTTCTTCGGGAGCATCGTCGAGCAGTACCTCGGCTCCAAGCGGTACCTCGCGTTCTATCTGCTGTGCGGGATGGCCGGGGCGGCGATGTACCTCGCCCTCAACTTCTTCGGCTGGTCGTTCCTGACCCTGACCGGCCGGAGTCTGCCCCTGCTGCTGGTGAACAACCCCGGAACACCGCTGGTCGGTGCGAGCGCGGGCGTGTTCGGCATCATCCTCGCATGCGCCTTCCTGGTGCCCAACGCGATGGTGCTGCTCTTCTTCGTCATACCGATGCGACTGGCGACGCTCGCCTACGGGCTCGTCGCGGTGGCGCTGTTCACCGTGCTCCTTCAAGGCAACAACGCGGGCGGCGAGGCGGCCCACCTCGGCGGGGCGATCGCGGGCTGGTGGTTCATCCGGCACCCGCACTCGCTGCACGGGTTCTTCGACCTGATCGGCCGCTACGACCCGACCAGCC
>JAUIHC010000245.1 GCA_030432455.1 Phycisphaerae bacterium
CTGGTGTGTGTGCGGGGAGAGGGCATCGTGCTCAACGAGCCGTCGGTGGTGGCGGTCCGCAAGGGCACGAATCGGGTCATCAACAACGGCACCGCCGTCGGCTGGGCGGCCAAGGACATGCTCGGCAAGACCCCGGGGTCGATCACCGCGGTTCGTCCGCTCAAGGACGGTGTGATCAGCGACTTCGAGATCACCGAGGCGATGCTCAGCTACTTCATCAAGAAGGTGAACGGCCGCAGCCGCATCTTCGGCCCCCGGGTCGTGATCGCGATCCCCTCGGGGATCACCGCGGTCGAGAAGCGGGCGGTGCTCGACTCGGCCGAGCGGGCCGGGGCTCGCAAGGTCTATCTCGTCGAGGAGCCGATGGCGGCCGGTATCGGAGCCGGACTGCCGATCTCGGAGCCGACCGCCAGCATGATCGTGGACATCGGCGGCGGCACCACCGAGGTCGCGATCATGTCGCTCGCCGACATCGCCAGTTGCGAGAGCGTCCGCGTGGCGGGCGACGACTTCGACGAGGCGATCATCAACCACATGAAGAAGACCTACGGTCTCACGATCGGCGAGCAGACCGCGGAGCGGATCAAGATCGAGATCGGTTCCGCGGCCCCGGTCGGGGAGACCATGAACATGGAGGTTCGGGGACGGGACATGGTCACCGGGCTGCCCCGCAAGACCGTGGTGACCAGCGATGAGATCCGGGAGGCGCTCGCCGAGCCCGTGAATCAGATCGTCGAAGCCGTCATCCGGACGCTCGAGCACGCCGAGCCCGAACTCTCCGCCGACCTGGTCGACAACGGCATCATGCTCGCCGGTGGCGGTGCGTTGCTGCGAGGCATGGACATCGTCATCTCCAACGCCACCGGCCTGGATGTCCGCATCGCCGAGGATCCTCTGACCTGCGTGGCGCGGGGCACGAGCATCTACCTCGAGAGCCTCGAAGACTGGAAGGCCACGCTCGAGAGCGACCTCGAGGAGGTCTGATCGGCGGGGATGGCCCCCTGGGAGGTCCCGATCGCACGTCACGTCACCATGAGACCCGGTCCCTTCGGCGTCGTGCTCGGCGTCGTGCTGGTGGTGTCGTTGCTTCCCGCCCGATGGATCTCGCCGTGGACGCACCGGGCGTCGGAGCTGGTCGGCCTCCCCCTCGTCCCCCTCGGTGACGGCTGGACGGCGCTTCGTCACTGGCTGGTCCGGCCGCCCGAGAAGGTGGTGAGCAGGGAGGACGCCCTTCTTCTGGAGGACGAGAACCGGCTCCTGCGTCTGGAACTCAATCGATCGCGTCAGGATGTTCGGGATCTGCGGAGGCAGCTCGAGCTCTATCAGGGCGAGGAGATCGAGCCGGGACTGCGGGTCCGATTCATCGACGCGCGGGTGGTCGGTTCCGAACCGCACACCTCCGGCGAACTGCTCCATCGGATCAACGCGGGTTCGGCTCGCGGGGTGGTGCCCGGGACCCAGGTCGTCACTCGTCGCAACGTGCTGCTCGGCGAGGTCGTCGAGGTGGCCGCGGGCGGCACCGGCCGCACGATCTCCTATGTTCGCCCGATGACCTCGCCCCGCGTCGGGCGGTTCGAGGCCCGGATCCTCCGCGACGGCGAGTCGGGGGTGCACGGGGACGACGTGCTGGTGCCGGGTGGGATGGTCACGCCGACCGGTGACGGTTGGTCGATGGATGTGAAGTCGGCCGCCGCCCTGGAGATCCGTCCCGGGAACGAGGTCGTCGTCGTGGACTCGGCCCGGCGCGACGCGTTCGGTCTGGTGATCGGCCGGGTGGTGGCGATCGAACCCGACCCGTCCAATGCGCAGTGGCAGCGGGTGCGGGTCGAGCCGGTGTTCCGGCTCGAGAACGAGCACGCGGTCGAGCTTCGCATTCCGGTCCGCGAGGGGCCTCCCGGCCGGGAGGTCGGACCGTGAGCCCCGGTGTCTTCCTCGTGGCGCTCGCGATCTGCGTGTCGCTCGACACGAGTTTCCTGGGACTCGTGGCGATGGGGGGCGTCCATCCCTCGGCGACCGCGACGCTCATGGTGTTCGTGGCCCTCTTCGCGCCTCGGCAGACCGCGCTCTGGGCGGCACTTGGCACGGGGCTCCTGATCGATCTGCTCTCGCCGGGGACCGACGCCGCCGGGCATCCGTTCCATCTTCCCGGTCCGAACGCCCTCGGCTACGTCTTCGGGACCCAGCTGGTGCTCCTGCTGCGGTCGATGGTCTTCCGCCGCAATCCGGTCGCCCTCGGCATCCTCACGCTCCCGTACCTGGTGGCGGTCGGACTGCCGTTCATGGCCCTCTGGTCGATCCGCGGGCTCTTCGCCGACACCGTGGTCCCCTGGCAGGGGGAGCCGGCGACCCGGGAACTCCTGCGGTGGCTCGGCCGCGGCGTCTACAGCGCGGCCTTCGGCATTCCGTTCGGCTGGCTGCTGCTGACGACCTGGCCCATCTGGCGGTTCGACACCAGCTCCATTCGTCGGTGAGTCGTCGGTGAGTCGTCGGTGAATCGTCGATGACTCGTCGGTGACCTCGGGCCCCCCGTCGCGGGCGCGGGGTCGGTATCGTCGTCGTCATGCAGGGACTGGTGCTTCTGGACGATGGTCGCGGGTCGTTCGGCCCGATGGTGGACCTCCGGGCGACGTTCGATCTCCGGAGCGGCCTGCTCACCACGGCCGAGCGGATCGCCGCGTCCGCCCGGATCGACCCCGTGGCCGCGATCGTCCCCCCGGCGCTCGCCGGAATCGTGGCCGAGTCGCGGCCCGGACTCGCGGTCAACTCGATGCCCTCCGGTGACGGACCATGGCTGGTCGTGAACGGGCGGCTGCTGCAGCCGCCTTCCGGGGTCGGCCTCGAGCCCGGAACCGCGGAGGTCGATCCGTCGGACGGATCCCTTCGGCGGGCGGTGCTCGGCTCGGCGTCGCTTCAGGCATTCATCGAGCGACGGGAACTTCCCGACGATGTCCGACGCGTGGAGCGCGCGGAGCCGCCGCTCGCCACGGCCCCGTGGGACGTGTTCTCCTCGGCGGGGGCGCGGCTGGCAGGCGATCTCGCCCTCGCGGTCGAGGCGGGCATCCTCGCCGAGGATTCGTGGATGCGTCTGCACGGGGGCACGGTGGTCGGCGATCATCCGGTCCGCATCCACCGGACCGCGGTCATCGATCCCGGCGTGGTGCTCGACGCCCGCGAGGGGCCGGTGGTCGTCGGGGACGGCGCTCATCTCGGCGTGCACGCGGTCCTGCACGGTCCGGTCGCGGTCATGACCGGGACCCGGGTGGCGGATCATGCCACCCTCAAGCGGAACACCGTGATCGGGCCGCGGTGCCGCGTCGGCGGCGAGGTCGGGGCCACGGTGTTCCAGGGGTACGCCAACAAGAGCCACGACGGGCATCTGGGGGATTCCTGGGTCGGGTCGTGGGTGAACCTCGGGGCCGCCACCGTCAACAGCAATCTCCTCAACACCTACGGCGAGGTGCCCATGCGGCTCGAGCCCGACGGGCCGCGGTTGCGGAGCGGAAGGCAGTTCCTCGGCTGCGTCCTCGGAGATCATGTGAAGACCGCGATCGGAACGCGGATCATGACCGGCACCGCGATCGGCACCGGGGCGATGATCGCGACCTCGACGCCGCCACCCACCACGGTCGGCCGGTTCGCGTGGCTCACCGACGCCGGCGACCGGCGGTACCGCCTCGAGAAGTTCATCGAGCTCGCGCGGGAGGTGATGGGGCGTCGCGATGCGGCGCTCGGCCCCGCCGAGGAGGCGCGTCTTCGCGCCCTGCATGCCGCCGGCGAGGTGGAGTCGGGGGCGTGAGTGATCGGACGCTCTGGCTCATCGACGGGTACGCGCAGTTCTTCCGCGCGTTCCACGCCATCCGCACGGACATGCGGAGCCCGGTCACCAGCGAGCCCACGAACATGACCTACGGGTTCGTGGACATGCTGCTCAAGCTGTTCCGAACCCACCGGCCGGACCACCTCGCGGTGGTGCTCGACGTCTCGGGTGATCGCGGCACCTTCCGCAGCGAGATCTATCCCGAGTACAAGGCCAACCGCGAGGCGCCGCCCTCGGAACTTCGCCCGCAGGTCGATCGCTGTCTCTCGCTGCTCGGCGAGCTCGGCGTGCCGATCCACGGGTGCGAGGGATTCGAGGCCGACGACGTCATCGCCACCATCGTCCGCCGCATGCGCCGGGAGCACGGCGACCTCGAGGTGCGGATCGTGTCCAAGGACAAGGATCTGCAGCAGCTCCTCGACGAGCATGTGCGACTCGTGGACGTGCACAAGGACACATCGGTGGGGCCGGAGGAGCTGCGGCAGGAGAAGGGCATCCGGCCCGACCAGGTCGTGGACATGCTCACGCTGATGGGCGACACCGTGGACAACGTCCCGGGCGTGGACGGCATCGGTCCCAAGACCGCGGCGTCCCTGATCGCCGAGTACGGGACGCTCGAGGGCATCTACGAGCGGATCGACGCCGAGGAGGACGTTCCGGTCTCGCGCCGATCCATCAAGGGCAAGCGTCGCGAGAACCTGGTCGCGGCCCGCGATCGCCTGCCACTGTCACGGCGACTGGTGACCCTGCGGGACGACTGCCCGGTGGACTTCGATCTCGACGCCACGCAGGTCGATGCGGCCCGAGCCGACGCGTCGGCGGTGGACGAGACGCTTCGGATCCTCGGCTTCAACCGGCTCCGAGACGCCTTTCGAGAGCTTCTCGGTGGCGGCGGCCGGGAGCCGTCGTCCGAGACGCCCGGCGACGCCCCGGCGGTCGTCGACGACGCGGCGGGCACCCTCTTCGGGGGGCTCGAGCCCGCCGGGGCGACGATGGATCCCGCCCGTCCGGTGGACGGCGACTACGAGATGGTGACCGACCTCGCGGGGCTCGAGTCGCTGGTCGATCGGGCGATCGCGGCGGGGCGGGTGGCGATCGACACCGAGACGGATGGTCTGCGGCCTCGATCGGTCCCGCTCGCCGGGGTGTCGATCTCGTTCGAGCCGGGGACGGGCAGCTACATTCCGCTTCGCTCTCCCGACCCTGCGGCCCATCTGGATCTCGAGACCGCGCGGCCCGCCCTCGCCCGGCTGCTCGGTGATCCGGCGGTCGCGAAGATCGGTCACAACCTCAAGTTCGACCTCGTCGTCCTGCGGGCCCACGGCGTCGAGGTTCGCGGGGTCGCGGGCGATTCGATGGTCGCGTCGTACGTGGACG
>JAUIHC010000246.1 GCA_030432455.1 Phycisphaerae bacterium
AAGCTGACCCACCGCGACATGGGGCCGAAGTGCCGCTACCTCGGTCCCGAGGTTCCGAGCGAGGAGCTCATCTGGCAGGACCCGGTGCCCGCGGTCGATCACGAACTCGTGAACGACGCGGACATCGCCGAACTCAAGGCGGCACTCCTCGACTGCGGTCTCTCGATGGAGCGACTCGTGCTCACCGCGTGGGCCTCGGCCTCGACCTTCCGCTACACCGACATGCGAGGCGGCGCCAACGGCGCCCGCATCCGGCTCTTCCCGCAGAAGGACTGGGACGTCAACGAGCCCGCCGCCCTGCACACCGCCCTCGCCGCGATCGAAGGCGTGCAGACGGCGTTCAACGCGACGCAGACCGGCGGCAAGCGAGTCTCGCTCGCGGACCTGATCGTGCTCGGCGGCTGCGCCGCGATCGAGCGGGCCGCCCACAACGCGGGCGTCGAGATCACCGTGCCGTTCCGACCCGGCCGCACCGACGCGAGCCAGGAGCAGACCGACGCGCATTCCTTCGCGGTGCTCGAGCCGGCCTCGGACGGCTTCCGCAACCACGCCAACCACGAGGATCCGCGTCGTCCGCAGGCGATCCTCATCGACCGCGCGAACCTGCTGTCGCTGACCGCCCCCGAGATGACCGTCCTCATCGGCGGCATGCGGGCGCTCGGTGCGAACACCAACGGCTCGACCATGGGCGTCCTGACGAACCGAGTCGGCACGCTCTCGACCGACTTCTTCACCAACCTGCTCGACATGGGCACCGAGTGGACCGTGTCCAAGAAGTGCCCCCACTTCTTCGAGGGCCGCGACCGTGCCACCGGCGAGATGAAGTGGACCGCCTCCTCGGTGGACCTGATCTTCGGATCCCACTCGCAGCTCCGGGCCCTCGCCGAGGTCTACGCCTGCGACGACGCCACCGAGAAGTTCGTCCATGACTTCGTCGCCGCGTGGGACAAGGTCATGAACCTCGACCGGTTCGACTGATCCGACGACCGCCGTCCGCGGTCATCCCCCACACTCGTCCCCCCTCCACCGCCCCGCGGCCGACCGGCTGCGGGGCGGTGTCGTTCGTGACGTTCCCGTGCCGTATTCTCCGGGACCATCCTCTCCCCAGGAACCGGCCATGGCCCCCATCACCGATCGTCGCGACCTCTCGACCCTCGACTCGAACGTCCGCGCCGCCGCCGAGGCGGCCATGGAATCGACCGGCGGCCTGCTCCGACTCGCGCCCAACTGGGTGCCGCGATCGTTCCTGCAGCCGGGCCTGCGGATCAAGCTCCACCCCGACGACACCTACGCGTACGGCCTGAGCCGCGGCGGCATCGACGAACGGTGGTTCGCCTCGACCACCGAGGCCGCCAACGACGGACGCGAGCCGGACGAGGGCCTTTCGTACGTCGTGCACGAGGGCTCACGCTTCCTGCTGCGGGATGTCGTTGCCGAACTCGGCGCCGCGATCGTCGGCGAAGACATCTGGTCGGCGTACGGACGCTGGCCCGTGTACTCGAAGTTCTTCGACAACATGGGGCCGATCCCGCACCACATGCACCAGAGCGACGAGCAGGCCGCGCTCGTCGGCCAGGAAGGCAAGCCCGAGGCGTACTACTTCCCGCCGCAGCAGAACAATGTCGGCAACAACTTCCCCTACACCTTCATGGGCTTCGAACCGGGCACGACCCGCGACGAGGTGCGTCGCTGCATCGCCGACTGGCACAAGGGCGACAATCGGATCCTCGAACTCTCGAAGGCCTACAAGCTGCAGGTCGGCACCGGCTGGCTCATCCCGCCGTGCGTGCTGCACGCCCCCGGGTCGCTCTGCACCTACGAGCCACAATGGGGCAGCGACGTCTTCGGCATGTACCAGAACCTCGTCGAGGGTCGCGAGGTCCCGCGCTCGCTGCTGGTGAAGGACATGCCCGCCGATCGCCACGACGACATCGAGTTCATCCTCGACCAGCTCGACTGGGAGCGGAACCTCGACCCGAACTTCAAGGACCACCACTACCTCGAGCCCATCGCGCACACGCAGGACGAGTGCCACGCCGATCGCTGGGTCGTCTACGGGACGGTCGCGGGTCGCCAGCGGTTCTCCGCGAAGGAACTCACCGTCCGCCCCGGCGGCTCGGTGACGATCACCGATCCTGGGGCGAGCGGCCTGACCGTGATGCAGGGCTCCGGTCGGCTGAACGGGATGGTCCTCGACTGCCCGAAGCTCATCCGCTTTCACGAACTCACCCGCGACGAGGTCTTCATCACCGCGACCGCCGCCCGAGCGGGCCTCACGGTCGAGAACACCTCGGACACCGAGGACCTCGTGATCCTGCGATACTTCGGCCCGGACGTGCACGCCGATCTTCCCGAGGTCGGCGACCACCGGACCGCGTGAATCTCGCCGGACGACTTCAGACCGGCCCCTGGACAGACTGGAAGGATCTTCACCATGGCACACGCCAAGCCCAAGCTTCACAACGCCATGTGGCCCGGCCTCGTCGGCAAGGAGGACGGCACCGACCACCCGCCGATCTCGCTTCAGCGGATGCTCGAACTCACCGTCGCCGCCGAGGTGAACGGACAGACATTCGACGGCGTGGACTGCTTCCTCTTCCATCCGCACACCGATCCGGATGCGAGCGACGACGACCTGAAACGCATCGCAGACGAGGTCGCCGGTCACGGGCTCAAGATCGGGTCGCTGGTCGCCCCGGTCTGGCCGGGCACGGTCGGCGACTCGGCGATGGGCGACGACGAACAGCAGGCCAGGTTCCTGAAGGCGGTCGAGACCTCGTGCCGCATCGCGAAGGTCTGGAACGACCATGGCGTCCGCTCGTACGGGCTGATCCGGATCGACTCGGCGGAGTTCGGCGTCGAACGATGGCGGCAGGATCCCGCGACCAACACCGCACGCATCGCCGACACCTTCCGCAAGGCCGGTCACATCGCCGCGGATCACGGCGAACGACTCGCGATGGAAGGGGAGATCTGCTGGGCCGGCATGCACTCGTGGAAGGACGTGCTGAACCTGCTCGAGGCGGTGGACATGCCCGAGACCGTCGGCTTCCAGGCCGACCTCGCCCACTCGTACCTCTACCTCATGGGCTACAACGCCCCCGAGCACGCCCTGGTCTCGCCCGACCACACCGACGAGGCCTTCTGGGCGGCCTACCAGACCATGACCGACGCCCTGCGGCCATGGACGCTCGACTTCCACGTCGCTCAGAACGACGGACAGGTGCACGGCTCCGGCACGCACGAGAAGACCGGCAAGCACTGCCCCGCCGACGACCCGAACGGCAAGCTCGACATCGCGAGGTGCGCCGGGTACTGGCTCGAAGGCGCCGCCGAGCGGGGCATCGAGCACATCTGCTGGGACGGCTGCATGTTCCCGAACGCCACGCTCGAGGACGGCCACACCTGGAACACGATCCTCGACGTCATGCTGCAGGTCCGCGACGCCCACGGCTGGGCCTGAGCGCTCCCCGACTCGATCCTGAAGACCCGGAATCCTCATGTCCACCCCCGACTCCACCACGCCCCTCCGCATCGGCATCGTCGGCTACGGCTTCATGGGCCGCACGCACACCAACGGCTACAAGCGGGCGAACGACTTCTTCGATCTGAAGTACCGCCCCGTCCTGCAGGCCGCCTGCGGACGCGACGCCGCGAAGACGCAGGCGTTCGCCGATCAATGGGGCTGGCAGTCCACGGAGTCAGACTGGCGACGACTGATCGAGCGTGACGACATCGACGCGATCGACATCTGCACCCCGAACGACTCGCACGCCGAGATCGCGATCGCGGCCGCCGAGGCCGGAAAGATGGTGCTGTGCGAGAAGCCGCTCGCCCGCACCGCCGCCGAGTCGCTGCCGATGGTCGAGGCGGTCGAGAAGGCGGGCGTCGCGAACACCGTCTTCTACAACTACCGACGCCTCCCCGCGGTCACCCTCGCGAAGCAGGTCGTGGACAGCGGGAAGCTCGGTCGAATCTTCCACTACCGCGCGAACTTCCTGCAGGACTGGACGATCGCCGCGGATCTTCCGCAGGGCGGCGCGGCGCTCTGGCGACTCGATGCGGCGGCGGCGGGCAGCGGCGTCACCGGCGATCTCCTCGCCCACTGCATCGACACCGCGATGTGGCTCAACGGCGGCATCATCGATGTGTCGGCCCGCACCGAGACCTTCATCAAGGAACGCGTGCATCAGGAGACCGGAGCCACGCAACCGGTCACGATCGACGACGCCTGCAGCTTCCACTGCGGCTTCGCCAACGGATCGCTCGGCCTCTTCGAGTCGACCCGCTACGCCCGCGGCCACAAGGCGCTCTACACCTTCGAGATCAACGGCGAGCACGCGTCGATCCGCTGGGACCTGCACGACCTCAACCGGCTGGAATACTTCGACCACCGCGACGAGGGCATCGTCCGCGGCTGGCGGAACATCCATGTCTCCGACGGCGATCAGCCGTACATGAGCCACTGGTGGGTACCGGGCCTGTGCATCGGGTACGAGCACAGCTTCGTGCACCAGGTCGTGGACTTCCTGAAGGCGCTCGAGACCGGCGCCCAGTGCCCACCAACCTTCCGCGACGCGTACGAAACCGCGAAGGTCTGCGACGCGGTGCTCGCGTCGGCCCGCGAGAAAGCGTGGAAGGACACCGGCGTGGACTGGTCGGGATCCTGAGGCCATCGACGTCCCGACCGCGAGGTCGGCATCATCCCGGAGCCTCGCGGGACCGCAGCGGATGCGCCCGGTGTCCGGACGCATGCCGCCCCCCTTTCCGCGGAACCGACCCGCCTCGATCGGCACTCACGCCGCTCGACCGATCGGGGTCGAATCCGGATGCCGATCGGTCGGCGATGCGCGAAGGTCCGATGGATGGCCGCGGCGTCGCGGCATGACGCTCCATGCCTTCGTCCGGGCCCTCCCCCCGCCGAGTCTCACATGACCACCCGCCGAGCCCTCCTTCTCCACCGTGCGTCACCCCTCGTCGCCCTTGTGATCGCGCTCCACCCGCTGCCGACCGACGCCCGAGCCGACAATCAGACCGGCGACCTGTCGCCGATCACCGTCGGCGGTGCTCCGTTCGACCTGCGGATCGAACCGATCGAGTGGACCGGCGATCCGCTTCCGGCCATCCATTCCGCCGCGACCGCCAGGCTCGGTGACCGCCTGCTCTT
>JAUIHC010000247.1 GCA_030432455.1 Phycisphaerae bacterium
TCCGATCACGATCCGACCATCGGGGGGGAGGGTCATGCCGCCACGGCGATTGACTCGATTCCGTGATCAACTCCGGGGCCCTCCGTGATCCTCCGTGCGCTCCGTGGTGACGCCGAAGGGAACCGGGTCATGCCCCGCACCGCCGCCGGGGCGACATCGGGCGAGCCGCTTCGCGGCGAGCCAGCCGCCGCGACGGGCGCCGTGGGTCCTGATCGCGTCGCGGGCGTAGACCGAGCAACTCGGTTCGAACCGGCAGTGGCCGCCGAGGAGCGGGGAGCCGACCTTCCGGTAGACGGCGACGCCGAAGAGCATCAACCGGGCGACGATGCCGGGGGATCGGTGGTCTCCTTCTCGAGCCGCTTCCGCCATGCCTTGTCCAGTCGGGCGATCGCCTCGCCGAGATGCGGGGCGTAGTCGTCGGGGGCGAGCGGTTCGTGCGGTCGCACCACGACCAGCAGATCGTACCCCGCGGCCCAGGCGTCGCGATGCAGTCGAAACGCCTCGCGAAGCCGTCGTTTCACCAGATTCCGTCGCACGGCGTTCCCGATCCGCCGGCCGACCGAGAGTCCGATCCGAAGATGTTCGACATCGTTCGGCAGGGCGTAGACCAGCAGCGGTCCGGATTCACGCCGGACCCGGGCTCCGTGGATCTCGGCGAACCGCGTGCGACCCCGCACCCGCCAGCGGCGGCCGAAGCTGCGATCGCCCTCGGCGCCGGTCACGAGTCCTCCAGCGCGTGCTGGTACTCGCGCATGAGTCGCGTCCGGGTCAGCACCCCGATGACGCGGCCGCCGTCCCGACGGCTCACCACCGCGAGGCTGGCGGCGTCGTGGCTGCTGAAGCGATCGAGCGCGATGTCGAGGGTGTCGTCGAGCATCACGCTGGGGAGATCCGTCCGTTCGATCTCCTCGACCTGCAGCAGCGGGATCGCCTCGCGGAAGACCAGTGCCGCCTGCAGGTCGCTTCCGGTGACCATGCCGAGGTAGTTGTCGCGATCGTCCACGACCACGAAGTCGCTGACCGCGAATCGCTCGCTGAGTTCCAGCAGTCGCTGTCCGCTGTCGCCGGGTCGGACCGTGACCGGTGGCATGAGCGGGACGTCCCGGACCGTGAGCTGCCGCAGCAGGGTGAGGTCGGTGGTGCCGCCGAGTCGGATTCCGGCGGCGGCGAGTTCCGCGGTGTAGACGCTGTCGCGACTCAGCAGGCGTCCGACGATCACGCTCAGCACCGCGCACAGCATGAGCGGCACGATGAGGCTGTAGGTCTGCGTGATCTCGTACACGAGCATCACGCCGGTCATCGGGGCGTGCGTGGTGGCGGCGACCATCGCCGCCATCCCGACGAGCGCGAAGTGGGCGGGGTTCGCGTCGGGGAACCAGCTGGTGTGCACGACCGCGACCCCGAACACGCTGCCGACGATCGCGCCGAGCACCAGCGACGGTGCGAAGAGACCGCCCGCGCCGCCGGAGCCGATGGTGAGACTCGTGGCCACGATCTTGAGCGCCGCCCACATCGCCAGCGCCGCCAGCAGCAGCAGCCAGCCCTGTTCGAGAAGCGAGCCGGGGACCACCGTGTAGAAGTCGGGCTCGAGCAGGCGGTAGATGACGAGATAGCCGTTGCCGAAGAACGGCGGCACCGGGTCGCCCTCGCGTCCGAAGACCTCCGAGCCGACCACCAGCATGTAGCCGAGTCCGAGCAGTCCGAGCAGCCCGCCGCCGACGGCCGGTCGCAGCATAGCCGGACCCGGCACCCGCTTGAACAGCGACTCCGACCACTGGATGCTGCGGGTGAACACGACCGCGACCAGTCCGGAGGCCACGCCGAGCAGGGCGAAGAACGGGGCCATCCCGATCGTGAACGGAACGTCGGTGTCTCCGAAGAACTCCGGACCCACCCCGAAGATCGGCTGATTCGAGCCGATGATCGTCTGGGTGGTCGCCGCCGCGAGCACCGCCGCCACGACGATCGGCGTGAAGGTGCGGAGCGAGAAGTCGCGGAGCAGGACTTCGAGCACGAAGAAGATCCCCGCGAGCGGGGCGTTGAACACCGAGGCGAGTCCCGCGGCGGCGCCGCACCCCAGCAGCGTCGTGCCGCTCTTGGCATCGAGACGGAGGAGTCGGGCGAGGTTCGATCCGATGACGGCGCCGATCGTGACGATCGGTCCCTCCGGTCCCGCGGAGCCGCCGCTGCCGATCGTGAGCGTCGAGCCGATCCACTGCCGAGCCAGCAGACGCAGCCGAAGCCTCGACTGACGACGCGAGACCGCGAAGATGACGTGGGAGACCCCGTGGCCCTTGAACTCGGTCGGCAGCAGTCGATTCAGGATGCCGGTGAGCAGGGCCCCGCCGAGCGGAACGATCGGGAGCAGCCAGAGGACCAGCTCCGGCCGCTCGAATCCGAGCGCCTCGGCGGCGTGTTCGAGGGCCTGGATCGGACGGATGAAGGCGAGGGCCGCGACGCCCATGAAGAGCCCGACCCCCGCGGCGACCGCCAGCATCCACCATTCCCGGCCGAAGCCGAGGCGGGCGGAGAGCCGGAGAGCGAGGTTCCAGAGCCGGGAGACCATGGGCGGGGTCCGGTCGGTCGCGGGGGAGTGGGTGAGGGCCGGAACGGCCGGATCGGCGAGGCTAGCGGTTCCGGCCCCGGGGTCAAGGCCCGGGGGGCTGGCATCGAAGGGCCGGGGTGGTGTATCATCATCGGTTCGCTCGGCCCCGAAGGCCGACAGTCCGCAGCCGAGGTTGAATCCCCCCATGATCGAAGCCCTGAAGAGCGACGAGATCGTCAACAAGGTCGGCGGCCGATTCCGGCTGACGGCCCTCATCCAGCGGCGTCTGGGTGAGATCATCGATGGCGCCCGACCCCTCGTGGATCGGAACGGCATGTCCGATCTCGAGGTCGTCATCGAGGAGATCATGCAGGACAAGATCACCATCGACGACGGCACCGCCGCCGCCGAGTGATCGCTGCGTGCGTTCCTCGGTCCGCCCGCCCTCGCCGACCGGCTGGGATCGGAAGGCCCGAATGGACCACCATCGAGACCCCAACCCCGACCTTCTCCCCGAAGCCGCGCTCGCGTCGCTTCGGGGTCGTCGCATTCTGGTCGGGATCTCCGGCGGGATCGCGGCGTACAAGGTCTGCCATGTCGTCTCCGCCCTGGCTCAGGCCGGGTCGGAGGTCACGGTCGCGATGACCGAGGCCGCCACCCGGTTCGTCACGCCCCTCACCTTTCAGGCCCTGAGCGGGCGCCCAGTGTTCGTCAGCCAGTGGGATCAGTTCGAGCAGGCCGATCCGCAGCATGTCCGACTCGCCCACGATCTCGACGCGGCGCTGGTCGCGCCGTGCACGATGAACACCCTCGCCAGGCTCGCCCATGGCTTTGCCGACGACGCGGTGACCGCGATCCTCGCGGCCGTGGATCGGGCCCGCACTCCGGTCCTGCTGGCCCCGAGCATGAACGCCGAGATGTGGAGCCAGCCCTCGACCGCCCGGAATCGTGAGACGCTGCGGGGGGACGGGTTCTCGGTCATCGAGCCGGCGTCCGGCTGGCAGGCGTGTCGTCGAACGGGACCGGGGCGGCTTCCCGAGCCGGCCGAGCTGCTGGCCGCGATCGTGGCCGCCCTCGGTGGCCACGACCGCTGATTCCTCCAGCGGCTCCTCGCCCGAGAGGGTCGAGGGGTGTCCTCCCCGTTGACGCCGGAATCCACCGAATGTGCGATTTTTGGGCGGAATCTGGCGGTTCTCTCCGTAGATTCGGGGAGGGTCCGTCTCCGCCGATCGTGGCGTCGCCAACCCGCTCATCGGATCGACCCCTCCTCTCGTGCCCCGTGGATCTCTCCGGATCCATCGTCTCCCCCCGAGGTCGTCCATGTCGATCCATCGCTCGTTCGTCTCCTCCGCGGCGATCCTCGCCGCCGCCGCAGGCATCGCCACCGCCGGTCCGCCGTCTCCGCTCGACATCCGCGCCAAGCGGATCGGCGAGCACACCGCGATGCTCGATCGAAGCGAGGATGCGGGCGGCGGGGTCGCCGGCGGGTGCGATCCGGTGGTCGTGTCCCACTCCGCAAGCGACTTCCAGCCCGGCGAGTACATCGCGCAGGGCGGGATGATCGAGGGCGAGATCGCGGCGACGAGTCATGTCCTGCCCGCGGAGGCGTTCCCGGTTCGCATCGATCTCATCGAGGTCCTCTTCGCCACCAGCGCCGCGGCGGTCGAGACCACGACCGTCTATGGCGTGCATGTGTGGTCCGGGCTGCCGAGTTCCGGAGCGCCGATCTTCTCGGTGGTCTCCGACGGCGACATCCTGCCGCACCTCGTCATGCCGCCGGGCACCACCGGCACCAAGGTGCAGTTCCTCGTCGATCCCGGCGACCCCGACCAGATCTGGGTCGATGACGACGGCTCGCACACGGTCACGATCGGGATCGAGATCGTGGAGCACCACCAGCCGCCCGCGAACCAGTGCTTCTCCGCACCGAGCCCGCAGTTCAATGCGTTCCTCACGACCGACACCGACGGCCTCGCCAGCGCCACGGGGAACTGGATCTTCGTGCAGGACTGCGGCCTCTTCGGATGTCCGGCCGGCTGGAAGCGATTCTCCGATCTCCCGACCGCGTGCCGACCGAGCGGCGACTGGGTGCAGCGGCTGACCTGGACGCCGAGCATGTGCGACGATCTCGGCGCGTGCTGCATCGGTGGCACGTGCTCGACGCTCGACGAGATGACATGCGCGGACGCGGGCGGGATCTGGCAGGGCGGGGGAACGACCTGCGCGAACAGCGACTGCACCTCGACCGCCCCGTGCTGCTTCGCCGCCACCGGAGGCTGCGTCCAGCTCGCCCCCGGCGACTGCCTGCTCGCGGGCGGCGTTCCCGGACCGCTCGGCGAGACCTGCGGCAACTGGATCTGCTTTCCCGAGGGTGCATGCTGCCTGCCCGACGGGTCGTGCGCCGGCTCGCTCTCGCCCGAGGACTGCGCCGCGCTCGGCGGCGTCTTCCAGGGCGACGGCACGGACTGCGGCACCACCGACTGTCCGGAGCCGACGGGGGCCGCCTGCTTCCCGACCGGCTTCTGCCTCGTCCTCACCGAGTCCGACGCCGCCAACGCGGGAGCCGACTGGAAGGGGCC
>JAUIHC010000248.1 GCA_030432455.1 Phycisphaerae bacterium
CACGGGAATGTGGAACGCGGACACGCCCGCGATCACCACCATGCTTCGCGGCATGGTCTACGTCGAGGTGGTGATCTCCGGGCCGACGCACGATCTTCACTCCGGCATGTACGGCGGCGCGGTGGCGAATCCCGCGAACGTGCTCGCCCGCATCATCGGACGGATGCACGACGACGAGGGACGAGTCGCGATTCCCGGCTTCTACGACGGCGTCGTCGATCCGCCCGCCGAGGTGCTCGACCGCTGGCGGTCGCTCGACTTCGACGAGGCGGGATTCCTCGCCAGCGCGGGCATGACCGCCGCGGCGGGCGGAGAGCGCGGACGCACCGTGCTCGAACGGACCTGGTCGCGACCCACGCTGGACGTCAACGGGATCGTCGGCGGCTACACCGGTGTCGGCGCGAAGACGATCATCCCCGCGTCATGCCGGGCGAAGATCAGCTGCCGTCTGGTTCCCGGGCAGGACCCGGCGGCGATCGAGTCCGCTCTCCGCGCCTTCGTGGAATCCCGGTTGCCCGAGGGATGCACCGCCCGGTTCGAGTCCCACGGCGCCAATCCGGCGATCGTGGTCCCGGCCGACAGTCCCTGGCTCGCCGCCGCGTCCGCGGGGCTCGCCCGCGTCTACGACCGGCCCGCCGCGGTGATCGGCACCGGCGGCAGCATTCCCGCGGTCGGCGAGATGTCCGCCCGACTGGGAATCGACGCCCTGCTGGTCGGCTTCGGACTCGACGACGACCGGGTCCACAGCCCCAACGAGAAGTTCGACCTTCGCTGCTACCGAGGGGGCATCCGCAGCCACGCCGCGATGATCGCCGCCTTCGCCGAGCATCGACGGGACTGAGGCGTCGGAATCGCGCGGTCGATCACCCGCCCTGCGAGCCGGGATCCCGGAGCCCGGGGAGGGTCGGGGGATCGTTCGCGGCGAGCCGCTGCATGACCTGGAGTCGCCGCAGGTCCTCGATCCGGCGGGCCTGGGCGATCACGCGAGCATGGGCGACGCGATGCCGGCACTGTCCGCTGGTCCGGACCGCGACCGCGGCGACGAGGGCCGCCGTTCCGATCAGGGTGACCGCGACGACGAGCAGCAGGGGCATCGAGAGCATGTCGTGGTCATCGGATCGCCGAGAAGCGACGAGGACATCGACGACGGTTCCCGGTCGTGCCGTCGGCTCGACCGACGCCGCACGATCCGCACGACCGACACCGCCATCCCGCCCGCGCAGGCGGTGCCACTACACTCCGGCACGATGATCGACGCGGCGACTCGACGTCCGAGCCTCACCGGGAACCGCCCCCGGTCGGCAGCCCCGACCCCCTCCCGGTCCCCGGGCGGGATCCTCGTCGCTGCGCTGCTCCTGATGCTGCTGACGGGCGGTCGCAGCGCCGCCCAGACCATGGTGACCTTCGAGACCTTCGGCCTGGGGAACGCCTATCGGCCCGGCGGTCCGGTCGCAGCTCGGGTGCTGGTCACCAGCGATCTCGACGAGCCGGTGCCGGGGCTCGTCGAATGGGAGATCCCCAACCCCGACGGCGATCGCCAGATCAACCAGCGTCCGATCGAGATCCCCGCCCGCGGCGGCACCGCGTCGGCGTGGCTGATCGGGGATCTGCCGTCCCGCATCGACCCGCTCGCCGTCGCGAACGAACCATGGACCGTGCGGGTGTTCGAGTACCGCGACGGCGAACGGATCGCGGAGATCGCCACCGCGAGGCTCGACCCCTCGGTGTGCGCGGCCCGTCCGGTGCCGCAGGCGGACGGTCTCGCGATCGTGATCGGGCCGAACGACGCCGGTCTCGGCGGATACGCGGCCATTCCTGGCCGAGACGGCCGGCCGGGTCTCAACGAGCTCCTGACCGTGGTCCCCAATGTCGAACCCCGGGATCTGCCCGATGTGTGGGCGGGCTTCGATCAGGCGGACCTGATCGTGTGGACCGCGGACGATCCCAGATTCCAGCCCGGAACCCTCGGCACGCGACTCACCATCGAGGGCGCCCTGCGGTCGTGGCTGGAGCGGGGCGGCCACCTCGTCATCGCCCTGCCCCGCAGCGGCGATCCGTGGCGACTCGAGCGTGGCGACGGGGTGCTGAACGATCTGCTCGAGGGCGTGTCGCCGATCACCGAGTCGACCTGGCCGCTCGCCCAGGCGCTCCCGGCCCTGAGCGATCGGCCCGGACTCCGCGACCCGGACCGCACCATCACCCTGCATCGATTCGACCCCGCGACGCTTCCGCCCGCGTGGCGACCGCTCGCCGGGTTCCGCCCCGCCGCCCCACCGTTCGATCGGTCGTCGGTGTCGATCCCCGAAGGCACGCCGCCCGCGGTGGCGGCCCAGTTGATCGCCTCCGCCGAAGCGGCGGTGGCCGCCCCGGCTCCGGTGATCCATGCGATCCGACGCGACGTCGGGCAGGGAACGCTGGACCTCGTCGGCATCGACCCGAGCGATCCGGACATCCGCGTGCAGCAGCCGCAGGGGCTTCCCGCGACCTGGGTCTTCTGGAATCCGCTGCTCGGCCGACGAACCTTCACCCCGTCCGCGTCGATCGTGGACGATCTGGCCGCCCGCCGCGAACTGGTGCAGTCGTCGCAGAGCACGGTGCTGGGGTCGCAGCGGATGATCTCGGAGGAGATCGGCCTTCGAGGTTCGGCCAACGGCGGCCGTCTGCTGGCGATCGCGATCTTCGGCGGGTACTGGTTGATCGCCGGCCCCCTCGGCTTCTCGGTGCTCGGCCGGATGGGGCGACGCCGTCATGCCTGGACGGCGTTCGTCGCGACGAGTCTCGTGGCCGCGGGCGTGGGATGGGTCGCGGGCGAGCTGGCGGTCGTCATCGACACCCCGCTGCGGCATCTGACCGTCCTGCGACACCGCTACGCGCCCGAGGCGAGCGAGGTGGACACTCCCCTCGATCACGCGACCTGCTGGTTCTCGACCCGACTCCCCGGCTACGGAACCGCCCGCGTCACGATCGGCGCCGTCGACGGCTCGGCCGCCGCCCCGTCCTCGGGGGTCGATCTGCTGCGTCACTTCTCGCCGCCGCCCAACGGATTCGAGGCCGGCTTCCTCGATTCGGCCCGGTACGAGGTGGACGCGCGGCGGCGTGGATCGATCGAGGCACCCGCCCGCGCCACCAGCGCCGAGTTCGTCGGAGACTGGCTCGGTCGTCCGCGGGAGCGGGACGGCGTCTGGGCCTCGACGATCAAGGTCGATCCGGACGATCCGATCCGGATCGAGATGCTCGACCGCACCCTGACCTCCATCTCGGGAACGCTGGTCAACGGGACGGGAACCACGCTGACCGATGTGCTCGTCCTGATGGTCTCGCCGGTCCGGAGCGCCCCGCTCCCGCTCGACGACCGAGGCCTCCCCGGCCTCCCCGGCGTCGCCGACCGCCTGACGGCGCAGATGCCGAATCTCGGCAACATCATGGTGGTGTCGATCGAGGAGGGCTGGGCCCCGGACGCCCCGCTCGCCCTCGGGGGACCGAAGGGCATCTTCGGGTCCGCGGCTCAGGTGCGGGCGTTCGGCCGCAACGCGCTGGGCACCGAGATCGAGGCCCGTTTCCCGGCGGCCGAAGCCTTCGAACAGGCGATGATCGGCACCGGTTCCGCCGCGGATCGACGCCGCGGACTCCAGGCCCTGTCGCTCTTCCAGTCGCTCCAGCCTCCGCCGATCGTGCAGACCTCCAGCGGCCAGCGGTCCGCCGCCCGCTTCATCCGACTGCTGGGACGCGACCTCGACCTGTCCCGCTGTCTCGCCGAACCCGGGATCGTGGTGCTCGCCTTCGCCGAGAACACGCCGTGCCCGGTTCCGATCCACGTCGACGACGAACTCGTCGATGGCGAGGGCACCGTTCTGCTGCAGTGGATCCATCCGATCCCACCCGATCCGGCGTGGCTGGTGCCGCCTCGGCCCGAGACCTTCGACGACTCGACCGATGCCGCCCGGGCCGACCGGGTCCATCCCGAGTCCCAGCCCAGGGGAGTCGCCGCGGCATGGCGATGATCGAGACCATCAACCTCACCAAGAAGTACGGCGACCTCGTGGCGCTGGACAACCTCAACCTCGTGGTGGAGGAAGGCTCCTGCCTCGGGTTCATCGGACCCAACGGCGCGGGCAAGACGACCACGATCAAGATCCTCGCCACGCTGCTCAAGCCGACCTGGGGCGAGGCGCGGGTGGACGGCCACGTCGTCGGCTACCAGAACCACCTCATCCGTCCGGTGATCGGCTATGTCCCCGACTTCCTCGGCGCCTACGAGGACATGCTCGTCTCGGAGTACCTGGAGTTCTTCGCCGCGTGCTACGGACTCCACGGCGACCAGCGCCGCAAGGTGGTCGGCGACGTGCTCGACCTCACCGACCTCACCTACAAGGCGACGAGCGAGGTCAACGGACTCAGCCGCGGCATGCAGCAGCGACTCTCGGTCGCCCGCGTGCTGCTGCACGATCCGAAGGTCCTGCTGATGGACGAGCCGGCGTCGGGACTCGATCCCCGCGCCCGCATCGAGATCCGCGAGCTCCTCAAGGAACTCCGCCGGATGGGCAAGACGATCATCATCAGTTCGCACATCCTTCACGAGCTCGCGGAGCTCTGCAATGCGGTCGCGATCGTCGAGAAGGGGCAGTTGCTCTTCAACGGATCGGTCGCGGAGATCATGCGTCGGGCCGGCACGGGTCGCATCGTCCACGTCCGGGTGGACGACCGCAGCGACGAGGCCGCCGATCTCCTCCGTCAGGTCCGAGGCATCACCATGGTGGACGTGAAGAACGTCGAGGGCGGGCCGCGGATCGACCTCGACCTCGACCCCGAAGTCGGTCTGCCGGTCAGCGAGATCCCGAGTCGCCTCATCGCGCAGGGCTTCCGCGTCTCACTCATCCAGCAGGAACAGGTGAACCTCGAGACCGCCTTCATGCGGCTCACCAAGGGACTCGTCTCGTGAGCGACGCCGGAGCGATCCTGCTCGTCGCCGACCGCGATCGCGAGGGCGTGCCCGCCACGCTCGAGCGGGTCCGTCGCGTCCTGAACGACCGCGGCCATGCCGTCATCGACATCGCACCCGATGCCCCGGTGCCCGCCGACGCGTTCCAGCTCGCCGTGGTCCTC
>JAUIHC010000249.1 GCA_030432455.1 Phycisphaerae bacterium
GATGGCGTCTCGAACCCCGACTGGTGGTTCGAGAGTCGGCCCCGCCCCGACCACGCCTGCACCATGGCCTTCGCGAGTTGCGCCGACGAGGACGAGGGATCCGGTCGGGTCTGGGATCGCATCGGCGCGGACGGCGCCGACGCGCTCGTGCTGCTCGGCGACACGCCGTACATCGACTCGACCGATCTCGCCACGCAACGTCGCCGCTACCGCGAGTTCGCAGCGTTCCCGCCGTTCGCACGGCTCGTCGCCCACACCCCGGTCTACAGCACATGGGACGACCATGACTTCGGTCGCAACGACATCGACGGTCGCCTGCCGGGCAAGGAGAACAGTCGCCGGGCGTTCGTCGAGCATCGCCCGAACCCGGGTTTCGGCGAGAGCGACGACGGCATCTTCACGAGTTTCCGGATGGGGCCGGTCGAGGTCTTCATCCTCGACACCCGCTGGTTCGCCCGCACGAATGGCGACCCTGATGACCCGACGTTGCTCGGCGAGGCGCAGTGGCGATGGCTCGAAGCAGGACTCGCGTCGAGCATCGCACCGTTCCGCATCATCACCTGCGGCATGATCTTCAACGGCTCGACGCGACTTGGAAAGACCGACCACTGGGGCATGTATCCCAAGGAGTATGATCGGCTGATCGGCGTGCTCGAACGCACCGGACCGGACGCCGTGCTGCTGGTGAGCGGAGACATCCACTGGTCGCGGGTCATCGAGCACGACACGAAGGCGAGACTCGGTCGGAACCTGACCGAGATCATCACGAGCCCGGTGCATCATCGACTCATCAAGGCCGCGAATGCGCCGCACCCTGGCGCCGTCTTCAGCGAAGGCATCGTCAACTCGTACCTGCTGATCGACGCCGCCACCGATGACGCGACCGGGCGATCGACGCTGACCGCGCAGATCCGCGACGCCGCGGGCACCACGCATCATGAATCCACGCTGACCAACGACCGTCCGAGCGGGCGACGACTGGTGACGCAGGGCAACGGACGACTCGCGATCGTCGGCGCCGACGGCGAGATCGAGTGGGAGCGACCCTGGGGCGGCATCCACGACGTGCACGTCACCGACGATGGACACATCTGGGTACAGCGTGGTGCGGCCGAAGTGGTTGAGGTGGACACGACGGTGGGCGACGCGATCTGGAACTACGACAGTCGCACCCGCCACGGCAACGACGGCAAGCCGGTCGAAGTCCACGCCTTCCAGCCGCTCGCGGCGAGTTCGGATCTCAACCCGGCCGACGAATGGCGGCTCATGGTCGCCGAGAGCGGACCCGCGCGGATCATCGAGGTGAACCGCGACGGCGAACTGCGATCATCGACCCCGCTGACCGTCGATCATCCACACCCGCATACCGACACGAGACTCGTTCGAAAGATCGCCGCCGACCGGTACCTCGTCTGCCATGAAGGCGACGGCACGGTGGCCGAGTACGAGCAAGGCACCGGCCGCGTGGTCTGGGAGTACGAGGTGCCGATGTTCGGACGCGAGCCCGCCGGCGGCCACGGACCGGAGAGTTTCGGCAACAAGTGCTTCGCGGCGTTGCGACGCGAGAACGGCAACACGCTCATTGCGACCGGCAACGGTCACAGCGTGATCGAGGTCACGCCCGCGAAGGAGATCGTCTGGAGCGTCACCCAGCACGAACTGCCGGGCATCCGACTCGCGTGGGTGACGACCCTCGAGGAACTCCCGAATGGGAACTACCTCATCGGCAACTGTCACGCGGGCGAAGGTCAGCCGCTCGTCGTCGAGATCGACCCCGACACCAAGGCGGTCGTCTGGACCTTCGATCAGTACGACCGCTTCGGCAACAGCGTCCCGAACAGCCAGGTGCTTGGCGTACCCGGCGTGCGTCGGTGATCCCGCAACGACCTCGCGGCCATGATCATCCGCTCACAAGGGCCACGGGCGCCGGCACGTTGCAGGCGAGGTTCTCCAGCACGACGTCCGCGCAGCGGGCCCAGGTCATCGAGCGGGCATAGTCGACGCACGCCTGCCGATCGACCTCGAGCGCCCGGAGCGCCGCGGCTCGGAGATCCTGATCGAGGGCCCCGGTTCGGCCTTCGACCACCACGTCGATCGGTCCGGTGACCGGGAACGCAGCGACTGGCAGGCCGCAGGCGTTCGCTTCGAGCATCACCACCCCGAAGGTGTCGGTGAGACTGGGAAAGACGAAGACGTCCGCCGCGGCGTAGGTCGCGGCCAGTTCCTCGCCGAAGCGGTAGCCGGCGAAGTGGACGTCGGGGTACTTCTTCGCCAGCGCCGGACGGGCGGGGCCGTCGCCGATCAGCATCTTCGAGCCGGGCAGGTCGAGGGAGAGGAACGCCTCGAGGTTCTTCTCGACCGCGATGCGACCCGCGTAGGCGAAGATCGGCCGCGGCAGGTCGAGTTCGACCTTCGGCTCGGGCTTGAAGGTTGCGGTGTCCACGCCGCGGCACCAGGTGACCAGCTTGGAATCGTCGAATCGACGGGACGCGAGTTCCGCCCGCATCGACTTGGTGGGCACAAGCGTCGCCTGCGCCGGCCCGTGGAACCACCGCAGGAACCGGTCCGTGATCCCGGTCGGCAGCCCGAAATAGCTCTTCATGTACTCGGGGAAACGGGTGTGATAGGACGTGGTGTACGGGATGCCCCGCCGTCGGCAGCACCGGACCGCCGCCATGCCGAGCGGGCCTTCGGTGGCGATGTGGATCGCGTCGAAGCCGGAATCGCGGATCATCCGCCGGACCTTCGCGCCCGGGAGGATCGCGAGGCGGATCTCCGGGTACTTCGGCGCCGCGAAGGACCGGAAGAGGCCGGGATGGATGACCTCGACCTCGATCCCCCGGGATCGCATCTCGCCTGTGACCGCTTCCCAGGTCCGGACCACGCCGTTGACCTGCGGACGCCACGCATCGGTCACGAGCAGCACCTTCATGAGGCGACCTCCTCCTCGACGGGCTCGCGGAATCCACTGGCGAAGACCGTGGTCAGCGGCAGGGCGTGCCAGTCGGGCGTGGTGTCCTGATCGAGCGGATCGGGATCGCCGTCGGAATCCCGGCCGTCGAGTTCGGCGAGGAACTTCTTCACATCGATGAGCTCGACGCTGCCGTCGTCCCGCTCCCCGATCGCGGTGCAGCTCTCGATCCAGTCGCCGCAGTTGTAGTAGTGGACGCCTTCGATGTCGCGGACCTCGGCCTTGTGGATGTGGCCGCAGACCACGCCGTCGAAGCCGTCCTTGAGGGCGGCCTCGGCGAGCACCGACTCGAACCGGCTGATGAAGGTGCACGCCTGCTTGACACGGTGCTTCACCGACTGGCTCAGGGAGAGGTGCGGCCGCCCGATCATCCGTCGGACCGCGTTCACGCGCCGATCGATCGACACCAGCGTCTCGTACGCGACCCCGCCGAAACGGGCGAGCCAGCGGGAGTGCTGCACCACGAGGTCGAACCGGTCACCGTGACAGACGAGCCAGCGCTCCCCGTTCGCCGAGTCGTGCACCGCGTTGAGCTTGATGGTCACGCCCCCGAACTCGAGACCGTTGTAGTGACGGGCCGCCTCGTCATGGTTGCCGGGAATGAGGATGACCTCGGTGCCCCGCTCGGACATCTTGAGGATGCGGCGGATGACCTTCGAGTGCTCGTTGGGGAAGTACCACTTCTGCCGCAGCCGCCACATGTCGATCACGTCACCGACCAGATACAGACGATCGCACCGAACATGCTTCAGGAACCGCGCGAGCGGCACGGCCTGGCATGCCCGACTGCCGAGATGGAGATCGCTGAGAAAGAGCGTTCGGTAGCGGGTGATCGAGGTCAAGTCCGGGGCCTCCTGCCATGAGGACTCGTCCTGCGTGTGATCGGCGATCTGGTTTAGGACACGGCTTGCGTCGGATGTGGATTGTGCGAAGCCGGATCGCCTTGGCCGAACGGGAGGCTGGTTTGACACGAGACATCCGCCCCCGCGCCTGAACTTCCGCCCGACTTTCCGAAGTCACCTGAAGCGGCGTCAGGATGTCACCATCCGCCGGGGCGTCGACGGGCCTTCCTCAACTTCTGATCAGGGGACCACGACCATGATCTCCAGCAATCCTGCGAATCCGAGTGGATTTGTACGGAATATCTCCGTACAGTTGGGCGTCCCGCACCCAGCCCTCCACGGACGCGACGTCATGGCCACCTTTCCGAACAGCACCGCCCGACTCGACTTTCGGCTTCAGGGCGAGCACAAGAACCTGATCGAGCAGGCCGCCGCCCTGACCGGGCAGACCGTCTCGCAGTTCGCGATCGCCACCCTGCTGGAGGCATCACGAACCGCGATCGAACAAGCCTCGAGCACGGAGCTCTCGGCTCGGGACCGCGACGTGTTCCTCGCGATGCTCGATGCCGACGGTGAGCCGAACGCCGCGCTGCGAGCCGCCGCCGAGCGATTCGGGTCCAGCGGTGCCTGACCAGGATCCGACCACCCTCGTCATCGAACCCCTCGACGACACCCACGACCTCGCCGCCTTCCGCTGCGGACAGACCTCACTCGACGACTACCTCCGCCGATACGCCGGACAGAACCAGAGGCGAGGGATCGGAAGGACGTACGTCGCACACGACACGAGCAACCGACGTGCGGTTGGCTTCCACACGATCTCCGCCGGTGCCGTGCGATTCACCAGTCTTCCCGAGGCGATCAGACGGCGACTGCCGCGGTATCCGATCCCGGTCGCACACCTCGGCAGATTGGCGGTCGATGAGACCTGGCAGGGCCGACGACTCGGCGAGCGTCTGCTGATCGATGCGCTGACCCGAGTCGTGAAGGTCGCGGACCGCATCGCCATCCACGCCGTCGAGGTCGTGGCCATCGACGACGCCGCCCGCACCTTCTACGAGCGCTACGGCTTCACGCCACTGGTCGACGACCCCCGCCATCTGTACCTGCCGGTGAACGTGGTGCGAAGACTCGGCCTGAGTCGGTGACGGATCCTGTCTTGATGTCACTTTTGGTGTCGGGAGTCAAGCAGACGAGACAGCCGAGCCTCGACCCGATCAGGCCGCCGCAGCTGGCACTCCCATACGGTGATCACCGACCAGCCCAGGCGACGAAGCCGAG
>JAUIHC010000250.1 GCA_030432455.1 Phycisphaerae bacterium
CGGACTGAACGCGTGCACGTGGACCTGCGGGAACTCGCGCTTGATGCGGCCGAGCAGTTCCAGATACCAGTCGAGCGGCAGTTCGGGGTTCATGCCGCCCTGCATGAGGATCTGCGTGCCGCCGATCGCGACCAGCTCGCGGACCTTGGTGAGAAGGTCGTCGTACTCCAGCGTGTACGCGTCGTGGTCGTCGAGGTCGCGCCGGAACGCACAGAAGGTGCACTTGGCGGTGCAGACGTTGGTGTAGTTGATGTTTCGATCGATGACGTAGGTGCGGATCTGGTCGCCGTGCAGGGCGCGGCAGCGTCGATCCGCGAGCTGCCCGAGCTCGTCCAGCGGCAGCCGATGCCAGGCGTCGAGGGCCTGCTCGGGCGTCAGCCGGGCCTCGCCCGAGACGAGCGCATTCTGGAACCCGGGGTCGAGGATGTCGGCCTCGGGCCGGGTCTCGGGGCGGGGGTGCGAGACGGTCGGGTGCGGGTCGGACTGTCGGTCGATCATCGTGGGTCGCGTCCCTGGGAAACCGGACATGGTAGCCGTCCGGCGGCATCGTCACGGCGTTCAGACGGTGATCCGGGCCCAGCCGCCGTGCAGGAAGCGGGCGAGGAAGAACCCGCCGCGAATGACGATTTCGCCCATCAGCCCCATCCAGATGCCCGCAAGTCCGAGCTCGAGATGCACGCCGAGGATCCAGCACGCCGGGAGCCGGATGCCGTAACTCGAGAGGGTCGTGATGAGGAGCGTCCAGCGGGTGTCGCCGACGCCGCGGAGGCCCTGTCGGATCACCATCGAGAGGGCGAAGAACGCCTGCACCGTCCCGCAGATGAAGAGGAGTCGCGGCACTTCGGCCAGGTGGATGGGGTTGTCGCTGATGATGCGGGTGAGCGGTTCACCGAGCGTCATGTACGCGACGCCCATGAGCGTCATGATCACGACCCCGAGCACCGTGCAGGCACCCATCGCCTTGCGGGCCATGCCCGGGTTTCCCGCACCGAGGTACTGCCCGGCGAGGGCGCCTGCGGCGGTGCCCATCGCGAAGCCGGGCAGGAAACTGAACGCCTCCCATTGCACGGTGATGATGTGCGCACCGACGAGCCCGCCTGCTTCAAGCGACGGATCGCTCGCCGCGGCGCGGGTGGCGATCTCACCGATGAACGCGAGCACGAACAGACTCACGCCCCACATCGAGAGGCCTTCGAGAAAACTCGGAATGCCGACCTTCACGACCCGCCACGCGATGTCGCGATCGGGCCGCAGCATCGGCACTTCGAGTCGCAGGTCCTTCACGCCGCGCTGCAGCACCCACCAGGTCGCGGCGGCGCCGAACGCCCAACTGACCGCCGTGCCGCCCGCGATGCCGAGCACGCCCCAGTCGTGCGGGTCGATGCCGCTTGGATTCGGAATCTCCGTGCCGCCGAGTGTGAGCACGACGCCCGAGAGCAGCCAGCTCGCCACGAGGTTCACGATGTTGACAGCGGCGGCGATGACGCTCGGCTTCACGGTCTCGCCCGCGCCGAAGAGGCACATCGAGCCGACCATCATGACGCCGCTGAAGGGCATCGCGACCGCCATCACCCGGACGTACTGGATCGAATAGGCCGCGGCCTCGGGTGTGAGTTCGGTCGCCCGGGCCAGCGGACCGACCAGCGTCCACATGGCCAGACCGACGAGGCACGACCAGAGCACGCCGAGCGTCATCGTCGTCCCGAGCGCCCGATGCGACTCCTCGCGGTCGCCGCGCCCCATCGCGCGGGCCACCAGCGCCTGGCCGCCGAGTCCGAGTCCCCCGAGCGCGATCGACACGAACCACCCGACGAACGACCCGATGCCGATGCCGTCCATCGCGGGGACCACGATGTCTTCGGGAAGGCTTCCCGAGAGCATCTTGTCCACGAGCCCGACGAAGGCGGTCAGCGTCTGCTGCAGCAGCACGGGAATCGCGAGCACCCCGATCGCCGCCCACATCGACTTGCCCGCGAGGCGGCCGGAACGGATCACGCCGTCCTCGACGGCGATCGCCTCCTCTTCCTGCAGTCCGAGCAGCGGACTGTTCGGGTCGTCCGGCGACAGGCCCGCATCGAACGGCACGGGGCGGGTGTCGTCACCCGGTCCCCGGTCGTCGTCATGGTGGTGCGGGTCGTCGGCGAGGCTCACGGACCTTCGCCGAGATTCTGGTACTCGCGATCACGCTCGGCGTCGTCCTCGGCCGCATCGTCATAGGTCCGGCGAGAGGTGATCGCCAGACCGCGGGGCGGCCCCGGTTCCTCGAACCGCACCGGACTCCAGAAGGCCAGGGACTCCCAGAATCCGATCCGTCGCTGGAAGGTCGGGTAGAGGAACGTCTCGCCGCCCGCGAAGGGCGACGGCGCGGCGGCGTACCAGGAGAGCCAGACCGGGGCGTCCAGTCCGAAGTCCCGACCGGTCATGACTCGCAGGCTGTCCGCGGCGGCCAGATTCAGGGCGAGGCTCCGATCGTCGAGCGCGAGACACAGCGCCTGGAACGAGGCGTCGGTCGGATACTGACCGAGGGCGATCGCGAGTTCGACCCGGACCGACTCGTTCTCGTCCTCGTTGATGAGCTGACGCCAGATCCGGTCGACGATCGCCGGCTCGTGAAGACGCTGCAGGGCGATCGCCGACTCGAGCCGGATCGGCACCGCGACCGACTCGATGGACTCCTCATCGCCCAGTCGCGCCGCGCCGGCGATCACCTGCGCATCGTCCGGCGTGCCCCAGCGGCCGAGGGCGCGGATCGCGGCGGCCCGGACCAGCGGATCCGGGCTTTCCTGCGCGAGCGTGCGGTACAGCTCGAGATACGGCGTCTCGCCGCCGAAGGCGGCGTTGGAGAGCAGGACCACGCCGCGACGCTGGCGACCCGGGTCGTTGAAGTCCGCCGCCCAGACCGCCGCCTCGAACGGCGAGGGCGGGCTGATGCCCTGCATGAAGTCGCTGAAGTCCTCGCTGATCGTGTCGCAGCCGACGAGGAGACTCGTGGCGGCGATGATCGTCGCCGTCGCGGTCGCCATCGACTTGACCGTCACCGTCAGGCCGTGAGCCCGGAGCCGTCGGACCCGGGCGGGAGCGTCGAGGTGGCGGGGCGAGCGTGGCACGCGGCGGAGTATACGGCGGAGGTCGGATTCACCCCGTCGGCGGGGGCGTGCCGGGGTTCAGACGGGCGCGGATGCCGGGGAGCAGGGTCGTCGTCTCCTCCGCCATCCGGGTGTTTGGGTAGTCCCGCACGATCGACTCGCCGAGTTCGACCGCCGCGGGCCATCGCTTCTCCGAGACGGCGTCGCGGAACCGGCGGCCGACGAGATCGCGGTGCGAGACGATGATCGCCTGAGCCACGTCCACCACCCGCGAGGATTCGTCGCCTTCGAGGTGTCGGTCGAGTTCCCGCAGCAGTCGCATCGCCTCGTCGATCCGCCCCTCGGCGTGCGCCTCCCGCATCCGCGTCTCGATGTCGGCGGCGTGGCGAATCCGGGCGGACGCGATCTGGTTGGCGAGGCCGTCGAGACCGGGAGCGTCGGGCAGGAGTCGATGGAGCCGATCGGCCTCGGCGGCCGCCGAGGTCCAGTCGCCGTTGGCGAGGTGTCGCCGAATGGTCTGCATTCCGGAACCGAGGCGGGTCTGAACCTCGGCCTGACGGAGCGACGCGATGCGTTCGCGATGACCTTCAGCCTCCTCGAGTCGGCCGAACTGCGTACCGAGTTCGTCGACCAGTCGCAGCGCCGCGTCGTGATCGCCGGAGGAGATGTCCCGCTCCAGCATCATGCGGACGAGGTCGAGCTCCCGATCGCGGTAGAGGAGCCGCTTGGACGCATCGGAGAGCATGACGTGCTCGTCGATCCGAGCCAGTCGCGTGGCCAGGTCATGGGCGTCGATCCCGGGGGCGGCAGGGCCCGAAGTCGCCGCCGAGCGCCGCGCCGCGACGCCCAGAAGGGCGAGGGCCGCGATTCCGCCCGCGATCGCGCCGGTCAGCATCGGTCCCGCGAAGCGATGCTCCGGGACCACGATCGCCACCGTCGCGAGCGTCGCGGCCACGAGCAGCCCGGCGATCGGAGCGAGCAGCGGGGCGGGCGAGCCGGTGGGGGGCGGGCCGCTCACGATCCGGGCACCTCGCCGCCACCGTCCCGATCGCGGGGGACCAGGCAGAGGAACTGCAGCGGCTGATCGCCGGTGTTGCGGAACTGATGAAGGGCGTCGGCGCGGACGAAGAGCGCGTCGCCCGCGGTGATCGCCGCGACCTCGCCGTCGTGCTCGGCCTCGCCCGAACCCGACAGCACGACGACCTCGTGCTCGTAGTCGTGGGCGTGCCGCGGGGTGTGCCCTCCGGGCGCGACCACGAAGTGCCGCATGGAGAAGTGCGGCATCCCGTGTTCGCGGCCCAGCAGGATGCGCATCGACACGCCCTTCACGCCGTCGAGGGCGACCGGGGACGTGTCGGTGGGGTCGATGCGGGTCTTCAGCATGGATGAGTCCTTCGGCGGCGGTCGGAACGACGATCGATCGGGCCGCTCGCGTACTCTACGACTCATGCAGGACCAGCACACCGAACCGACGACCACTGATCCGATTCTCGCGATGATGCCGCTCGGCGACTACCAGACCAACGGGTTCGTGGTCGCCGACGAGCAGGACGGCGACGCGTGCTGGATCGTCGACTGCGGCGATCGTCCCGAACCGCTGCTCGACGCCGTCGCGTCCAGCGGCCGCCGACCGGCCGGGATCCTGCTCACGCATTGCCATCACGATCACATCGCGGGGATCGATCGGGCGCTCGCGAGGTTCGGGCCGATGCCGGTCCGGTGCCATCATCTGGAGGCCGAATGGAACGGCGAGCCGACGCTGAATCTCTCGGCGTTCCTCGGGAGACCATCGACGGCGACCCCCCCGGACGCGACCTTCGGCGATGGTGATCCCTGTCCGCTCGGACCCGGCTGGTCGATCCTGCATCTGCCCGGCCACAGCCCGGGGTCCTGCGGATTCCTCCACGGCCCGACCGGCACCCTGATCGCGGGCGACACGCTGTTCGCCGGGTCGATGGGCCGGGTCGACTTCCCGACCTCGGATCCGCAGGCGATGCGG
>JAUIHC010000251.1 GCA_030432455.1 Phycisphaerae bacterium
CCGGCGCACGCGGCCTCGAGGCGGTCGGGCCAGACGGCGATCTCGTCCCCGATCGACGACTCGCGATCGTCACCGGTCACCCGACGTCGAGCCCGAAGTCGACCTGCACCGCGGAGTGCGTGATCGCCCCGACCGCGATGCGATCGACGCCGGTCTCCGCCACCGCCCGCACGGAGTCGAGGGTCACGCCGCCCGAGGCTTCGAGCAGCAGCGCCCGGCGTCGCTCGTTGCGACGACCGACCGCCCGACGCATGCCCGCGAGATCCATGTTGTCGAGCAGCACGATGTCCACGGTTCCCGAGGGCAGGTCGAGCACCGCCTCGAACTGCTCCAGATCGTCCACCTCGATCTCGATGAACCGCGGTCGCATCTGCTCGCGACACGCCATCGCGGCCGACTCGACCGCCTCCGCGAACCCGTCGCCGAGACCGGCAAGATGGTTGTCCTTGATGAGCACCGCGTCGTGCAGCCCGATGCGATGCAACCGCCCGCCGCCGCAGCGGACCGCGTACTTCTCGATGGTGCGAAGGCCGGGCGTGGTCTTGCGGGTGTCCACGATGACCGCGTCGGTGCCCGCAACCGCATCGACGAACCGCGAGGTCGCGGTCGCGACCCCCGAGGCACGGCCGAGAAGGTTGAGCAGCGTGCGTTCGACGGGAAGGATCGCGGAGAGCGGTCCGCGGACCTCCATCACCCGCATCCCGGGCTCGACCCGATCGCCGTCCACGGCGAGCGGTTCGGTCTCGATGGTCCCCGCGGCCCGGGCCGCGATGCGACGCACGATCGGCAGACCGCAGAGAACCCCGTGCTGGCGGGATCGGATCTCGGCCCGAACGGTGGCGTCGGGCGGGATGAATGCGGAGGTCGTGAGGTCGCCCGCATCACCGAAGTCCTCGGCGAGCCAGCGGTCGATCGCCGGGTCGAGCGACGGCGCGACCAGTCGCTCGTAGAGGTCGTCGATGGAGCAGGCGCCGTAGGGCTCGAATTGATGGTGCTGATTGGACACGGAGGTCGTGTGCTCGCTCGGGTGCCTGGAAACGCCGCAGGACACCCCGCGACCACCACTACTACTACCACCACCACGACTTCCACCACGACCACGCCCACTACCATTCTCCCCCATGACGATCTTCTCAGCGATCCTCGCCGGCGACATCCCCTGCCATCGCGTCTTCGAGAACGAGCACGTCCTCGCGTTCCTCGACATCGGGCCGCTCAGTCGCGGGCATGTGCTGGTCATCCCGAAGGAGGCGAAGGCCACGCTCGGGGAGTTGTCCGACGAGTCGGCGGCCGAACTCGGGCGGGTGCTGCCGCGGCTCTGTCGGGCGGTCTGCGCCGCGACCGGGGCCGAGAGCTACAACCTGCTCCAGAACAACGGAGCCGACGCCCATCAGGCGGTGATGCATGTGCACATCCACATCATCCCCCGCTTCCCGGATCGGGCCGAGGGCGACGGACTGCATCTCTCGTGGCGACCGGGAACGCTCGAGGACGGCGCCGGACTGGCGGCCTCGATCGCCGCCGCGATCGACGGCTGAGCGGCGTCCCGTCACCCGGCCCCGACGAATCGAACCACGCCCCAGCGACTCGGGACGTGCATGTTGATCTCCCACTGCGGGGTCCACGTCCAGTTGTGCTCGGGGCGTCCGTCGATCTTCCGGTACGCCCCGTCCACGACCTCGAGATCCCACTCGACCCGCGAGAAGTTGATCCGCCACGCCTCGCCGACCACCGGCACCGGCTCGCGACGCTGCTCGCGGATCGGAGCGAGGGTCCAGGGCGAACCGTCCTCGCAGGTGGTTGGAGGTCGAAGATCCTCGAAGGGGATGGCCAGTTCGACGACCCACCCCCGATCGCGGTCGGAGGGATCGTTCACCGTGCCGTCGGTGTGGATCGACCAGCGGAGTCCGTCGCAGTCCCACCCGTGCTCCGCCGGACCGCCCCGCCGATACGCCCGGTGCAGGAACAGGTCGAAGATGGTCCCGAGCACATTGATCTCGATCTCGTAGTACTCGTCCTCGTCGCCGTCGGGATCGATGAAGACCTCGAAGTCGTGCTCGTGGAAGACGATCATGTCCCGCCGGTCGTAGGTCGCCCAGAGGTCGGGTTCGGCCATCTCGGCGGCGATGTAGAGGTTCGACTCGTCCCAGAGCATCTTGGCCCGCGTGCGGAAGGACGGCGTCGGCCGGGTCGCGCCCTCGATGTCGCCGAAGTCGACGGTCCACGGGGCGGCGGCCCAGACGCCCGCCTCGAGGTCACCATCGAAGGCCGGCGGGGAACTGGTGAACCGACACGCGTACTCCAGCGGCGGATGCTCGACCGGAACCGTCGGCACCTCGATGGAGTCGCCGCGGGTGGGTGACGTGACCGCGACGGGCGGGGTGCCGCATCCGACGATCCCGAGAAGAAGGGCGACGCATCCCAGGCGATGCACGATCCGGAGCGAGTCGATCATGGCCGACACGGTAGCCCCAGCGACCGGCGGGATCGGGCCAGGCCATGTGTGCGGGCATGCCCGAGAAAAATCACCCTGTCGTTTGACACCCCCCAATCACGGCGCATCTTCCGAGCACTGACCCGTCGGCCCAGCCGGCACGGAGAAGGGTCGGGAAATGGGAACAACTCAGATGGCCCGATGTCGGCGCCTCTTCCGCATCCGCGAGTTCGCGGTCGGATCCGAGTGAGTTCTCGTTTCGCACCTGCGATACATCACCACTCGGTCCACGGACCCTGGCGACCGATCCTCGGGAACGACGGATCGCGTCATCGCGTTCCGCCGCTTCCCCCGGAAGCCTGCGTGCTTCCGGCACCACCGGGTGGATGCTCCTCGCTTCGCGAGGTCGTCATGACGCGATCGCGTCACCGGTATCCCCTTGCCGTCGCGGTGACGGCGAGGCCCATGAGACGGCCGATCCACTCGGATCGGCCTCGGATGCACAAGGCGGCCCGTCCCGTGACCTCGACTCCCCTCCATCTCGTCGGCAGCTTCGAAGATCTTCGCGACCGGTTGGTCGTCCAGGTCGAACTCGATCGTCACACGGGCGAGGTGATGTCGATCTCGGGCGATCGCGATGCCATCCGGCGCACCTGCTCCCTTCTCCTCGACGCCATCGAGTCGACGCGGATGCGTGACGACGAGGCCGCCACCGACGGGCCCCGGCGTCTGAGTGATCGGGAGGTCCGCGATCGGGCCCGCCCGGAGAACATCCTGGCGGCCCTCCGTCGGGACCGCGAGCGCCGGTCGGTGACGGCATCGAAGGACACCGGGACGGAGGTTCACGGAGGCCTGCCTCCGGTCGAGCACCGTGACGAGCCCACGACGACCGGGTCCCCACTCGGCGACGAGCACGGAGAGACCGTCACCGCCGACTCCTCGGACGCGGACATGGTCACCACGCGTGCCTCGATCCTTCCATGGGGAACGGAGCGGGGTCGATCGTCCCGGGACTTCGTGGAAGGGCCGACCGGGCGGCTTCGGCTGGTGCCGGCCCCGATGCGGGCGATCGCCACCTGACGCACCTGCTCGGCGTCACCTCCTCGCCTCGGTCCGAGACCCGCTCCGACGACAGACGAGGCCCATGCCATGGCGATCGCAGAACCTGCCCGAAGAGCCGAGGCGTGGACGGACGACGCGGCTGTCGCCTCGGCCACCCATCGACCGCCGAACGACTCCGGCCTCCGGCCGACGACCTCGTCGCGGGGTCCACTGGAGCACCGGATCGCCGATCGATCGGAATCGCCGCCGATGGCACTTTCTTTATCGGACTACACTTGGCCTCCGAAGGGTGCTCGCCTGCTGTTTTTCAGCAAAGTCGATGACGGAGTCTTGCATCGAGCACAGGAGCCATTGACAATCGCCGGGTCGGCGTGGCGTGAGACGCCGACACCGCTTTCTTGGCGGGGAACACCCCTCACGCATCCGACGAGGCCTCCCGCAGCCGACTCGGATCCTCCCTCTCTTCCCAGTTCCTGTTTCCTCCAAGACCTGCTTCCCACAGGTTCGGAGCACAGACCCTGGCAAGCGTCCTTGCTCGGTGAGCCCTTCATCGGGTCGCGGGGCCGTCCGAGGAGTCTCCTCCGAGGACACGTTCTCCCTCTGGCCAGGGGGTGCAGCCACGGCTCCCCCATCTTCGAAGACTCGTGGCACTACGTTTCCCTTTTCCCCTTTAGGAGAAGATCAGACATGCGAAGCACCATGCTCCTCGGTGCGGGCCTCACTGCTGCGGTTGCGACCGCCGCCTCCGCCAGCATCACCGGCGCCGTCGTCGTCAGCTACTCGGTCACCGCCGCCGACTTCGGTGGCGCCGATGTCACCGTCAACGTCCAGGACCTCTACATGACGTCCAACGACGCGGCCGACGTCATGCTGAACGTCTACAACCTGACCCTCAGCGGCACCGCCAGCGGCATCACCTACTTCCAGAGCTTCACCGGCACCGGCTGGACCCCCACCAACCTCGGTGGTCCCTTCGATACCGCCGCGCTCCAGTCGGCCGACTCGTTCGTCACCATCGGTGGCTTCGACTTCGCCAACCCCCTCCAGACCCCGGGCGCGGGTGCCGGCACCGGCCTCGACCCCAACTTCGGCGGCAACACCGCCGGTGCCCCCGGCGCCCTCGCCGGTTGGTACAACGGATCGCCCCCGAGCCTCAACGGCCAGGTCGGCGACACCGCCGCCGGTCTCGGCGTCCTCGTCGGTCGCTTCACCTACGACGGTGACTTCGACCTCACCGGCTCGACCCTCGAGGTCACCTGGAACCAGGGTCTCGGCACCCCGGGCCAGCAGGCCGGCTTCACCGTGGTCCCCGCCCCCGGCGCCATGGCCCTCCTCGGCCTCGCCGGCATCGCGGGCCGTCGTCGTCGCAACGGCTGATACCAGCCCACGCACACGACGATCCCACGGATCGCACGATCAAGCAGCCCCCCGGCCTTCGGCCGGGGGGCTGTTCATTCCCCGGGGCCCGTTCGTCATCGTCCATTCTCCCTCCCCTCCGCCTCCCCGCTCCCTCCCGCTCAGCCGTCGTGAAGGTCGCGTTTCGAATTCGAGAAGCCGCGCGTTTTCCCTTCCAATC
>JAUIHC010000252.1 GCA_030432455.1 Phycisphaerae bacterium
GATCTCGACCTGGATCGCCCCGGGCATCGGCCTGCCCGAAGTCATGCTGATCTTCATGGCCGCCTACTTCGCCGGCGTCGTGCAGAGCCCGATCACGGTCGCGGCGATCCTCTTCGAGATGACCGCGGCCCCGGGGATGCTTCTGCCGCTCATGATCACGAGCATGCTCGCCACCCTCGCGGCCCGACGCGTCTGCGACCCCCCGATCTACGAGGCGCTGGCCGACGCGTTCCTCGGACGGCTGGAGGCGCGGGCGGACTGAGTCCCGACCCGGCTCGGTCCCGATCTCCGGCTCAGCGGCCCTCACCGGCGACGCCGGCGCCACGCTCCAGATACGTGTAGCCGGCAAGCCCCGACTCGTACGCCCGAAGCAGTCCTCGGCTCTCCGCCACGGTCATGGTGCCGCTCTTGACCGAGTTCTCGCACTCGGCCCGCAGCCGACGCGCGAGCCCCGCGGGGTCGTACTGCATGTAGCCGAGCACCTCGCTCACCGTGTCGCCCTCGATGATCTCCTCGATCCACCACCGCCCCTCCTCGTCGATGCGGACATGCGCCGCGTGCGTGTCGCCGAAGAGGTTGTGGAGGTCGCCGAGGGTCTCCTGATACGCGCCCACGAGGAAGGCACCGAGCAGGTACGGCTCGTCGGGTCGGAGTTCGTGCACCGGCAGCCAGTGCTTGACATCCTCGCGGTCGATGAACCGCTCGATCTTTCCGTCGGAGTCGCAGGTGAGGTCCGCCAGCGTCGCGCGTCGGGTCGGGGCCTCGTCGAGCCGGTGGATCGGCATGATCGGGAAGACCTGATCGATCGCCCAGCAGTCGGGCAGCGACTGGAACACCGAGAGATTGCAGAAGTAGACGTCGCAGAGCAGGTCGTCGAGCTCGGCGAGCTCCTCGGGCATCGGGTCCATGCCCTGCGCGAGTTCGCGGGTCCGGAGGGCGAGCGTCCAGAAGATCTTCTCGACCTCGGCCCGGTGCTCCAGCGTCATGTAGCCGAGCGAGAATGTGTTGAGCGCCTCGGTCCGGGCGCTCTCCGCATCGTGCCAGCACTCCAGAAGCGTCTCCGGCGCGAGCCGGGTCCACGCGTCGTAGAGATCCACCAGCGGTCGCGGCGGTTCCTCGCGGTCGGGTCCGACGAGCCCCTCGACCGTCTCGGGCAGCGTGTGCGGCTCGAAGGTGTTCGCTCCGAGCACGTCGAAGACCAGAACGCTCTGCTGGGCGACCATCGCCCGGCCGCTCTCGGTCACGATCGTCGGATGCGGCACGCCCGCCTCGTCGCAGATCGACTGCACGCGGTGGACCACGCTCGCGGCGTACTCGTCCAGCGTGTAGTTGCGGCTGAACGGGAAGTTCGTCTGGCTGCCGTCGTAGTCGATGCCGAGACCGCCCCCGACGTCGAGATACCGCACGCCCGCGCCGAGTCGCCGCAGCTCGGAGTAGATCCGGGCGAGCTCGCCGACTCCGCCGACCACCTGCCGGATGTCGTGCATCTGGCTTCCCATGTGGCAGTGCAGGAGCTGGAGGCAGTCGAGCATGCCCCGCTCGCGGAGGAGCCGGACCGTCTCGAGCACCTCGGCGAGAGTGAGTCCGAACTTCGCCCGGATGCCGCTCGACCCGGCCCACCGCCCCACGCCCTGGGTGTTGAGGTTCACCCGCACCCCGATGCGGGGTCGGACATCGAACCGCTCGGCCTGTTCGAGCACGAGGTGGAGTTCGTCGAGGTTCTCGACCACCGGGACGATCGCCCGTCCGAGCTTCGCGGCCAGCATCGCGAACTCGATGTAGCGATCCTCCTTGAACCCGTTGCAGACGATGAGTCGGTCGGGCTGATCGACGGTGAGGGCGAGCACCGCGAGGAGCTCGGGCTTCGAGCCCGCTTCGAGTCCGAAGCCGAGCTGGGCGCCGAGCCGGGAGACATCCTCGACGACCCCCCGCTGCTGGTTGACCTTGACGGGGAAGACCCCCGCGTAGCCGCCCTGATACTCGCTGGCGGTGATCGCCTCGTCGAACGCCCGGCGAAGGTCGCTCATGACGGTGGAGAGCAGGTCGCCGAAGTGGAGCAGGACCGGCGTCGCGTATCCACGTTCCCGCAGACCGTTGACGAGGTCGTGAAGATCGATCTGCCTCGATGGATCGCGGTCGGGCCGGACCTGGACCGTTCCCCGGTCGCCGATGGCGAAGAAGCCGTCTCCCCACGCCTCGACGGCGTATGTCTCGGCCTGCGGCTGATCCGCACCCATGACCGTCGCCTCCTCGGGCGACAGGTTCTCGGACGACGATCGGGAACCCGAGGCAAGCGGCGCGGTGGACATCGGTGGTGGACTCCGAACGCCCGTGGCCATGCTGGGCGGTGCGGGATTGTATCGAGGGCGGTCTCAAAATCGACGCGTCGGGAACGCCAATCGCCCGGCGAAGGTGGGAATCCACCCCGGGGCTGAAACCCCCGAGGCCGATTAGCATCCTGTCTGGTCCCTAACCCGATCGGGAGAACGCCCATGCCTTCCAACCGAAGATTCCTTCTTCTCGCCCCGGTGGTGGCCCTGCTGGCTCCCGCCGTCCACGCCGGCACCGATTCATCCGCCCTGCAGGGGCCGGACTGGATCGACGACAGCATCGGCAACGACGCCGGCAACACCTTGGGGACGGGGCAGCGGGTCCGAGGCGAGGGCGGGCAGGTCATGCACATCACCGGCACCCTCGGAGGCGGAACGGGCCTGGCGCTCGGGGGGGGCGATGGCGATCATCAGGATGTCTTCCTGATCTACATCGCCGACCCGGAGGCGTTCAGCGCCAGCACCCGCGCCCCCGACGGGTACGCGGAGTTCAACTCCCGACTCTGGCTCTTCCGCATCGACTCCCGGGGCCTCCTCGCCGCCGATGACGTGTCCGACGCGGAGAACGCCACCATCCTTCAGGGGCACTCCTCGGACGGTGGCACGGTCCTCGATCGTCCGGGCGTCTACGGGCTGGCGATCACCGGCACGCCGACCATGCCGCGGACGGTCGGTCAGGGCCCCATGTTCCCGCCACCCGGACTCGGCCAGACCGTCGGTGCCAATCCGACCGGCGCCGCGAACCCGATGCTCCAGTGGGCCCCCTTCCACGGCGACGGCGGCAATTACCGCATCGCCGTCACCGGAGTCCGGCTGATCCGACCCACCTGCGGTGAGAGCGGCGACTGCCATGTGGCCCACGAGACCCCCGGCTGTGCCGATCTCGACTGCTGCGTGCGGGTGTGCGAGAACGACCCCCTCTGCTGCGAGACGTCGTGGGACGACCAGTGCGCGAGCGTCGCCCGCGACATCTGCTCGGGCTGCGGCGACTCGACCGCGGGCGACTGCTTCACGCCGCACGACAGCCCGTACTGCGACGAGGCGGAGTGCTGCGACGCGGTCTGCCTGGTCGATCCCACCTGCTGTACGAGCGACTGGGACGCGAACTGCGTCACGATCGCGGGCAAGACCTGCGACTCCGCCTGCAACACCGACTGCCCCGGCGACTTCGATCACGACGGCGACCGGGACATCGACGACCTGGCCCACCTCGTCGAGCACTGGGGGGAACCGGGCTGCACCGACCTCGATGGCAACGGACGCACCAACGGTCGCGATGTCGGCCTGCTCCTTCGCAGCCTCGGCGGATGCACCGACTGCGGGCGGGTGGACGCCGGGCCGTGTCTCACCCCGCACTCGAGCCCCGGCTGCGACGATCAGTCCTGCTGCGATCAGGTCTGCGTGATCGACCCCGCGTGCTGCCTGGACGGCTGGGACGAGTTCTGCGCCGAGTCCGCCTTCGCCCTCTGCACCGAGGGTTGCGGCGACCCGGCGGCGGGATCGTGCCATGCCCCGCACCTCAACCCCGGCTGCGAGGACGCCGACTGCTGCACCGCAGTCTGCGAGTACCTGCCCCGCTGCTGTCAGGACATGTGGGACGGGCTCTGCACGCAGGTGGCCGGCAGCCTTCCGCCGTGTCAGGACTGACCGGGCTTCCCGCCGCCCTCGCGGCCCGAGCCTTCGAGCGATGACGCGATGATCCGATGACCCGATGACGCGGCCGATTCAGTCGGCCGCGTCGTCGTTCGTCCATCGCCAGCGGGCGAGGATCGCGGCTCGTTCCCCGTCATCAGGCGCCGCCGCCTCCTCGACCCCGAGGAGATGCCGCCGGATCGACAGTTCGCGATCGATCGTCTCGTCGCCGACGGTGGCCTGCAGGTCAGTGGCGACGGCGAGCGCGGTGTCACGTCTGCCCAGTCCCGCCAACGCGTCGATCCGGGCCAGCACCACACCCCGACGCTCCTCGACCTCGAGGTCCAGGTCCACCAGATCGACGAGCGTCGCGAGAACCTCCTCGTATCGTCCGTCCTCGACCTCAGCCTGAATCAACCGGTTCCAGTACCGACGTGTGATCCTCGAATCATCCCCGTAGATCGCGCGACAGATCGCCACCCCTCGACGAAGGGGCTCGACCGCCTCCCCCGGACGGCCGGCTCTCAGCAGACGGGTTCCCAAAGACGCCTGCGCCCGCCCGGCCCACGCCGAGATGTTGTCGCGTTCCACCATCGCCGCCGCCCGACGAGCCGCCTCGATCGCTCCATCGGCATCGCCGATCTCCTGTCGAATGGCCGCGACGATGTTCCAGTTGGCTGCGATCAGTTCCGGATCGGACGGCGTCGCCGACTCGGCGATCTCCCTCGCCTGCTCCATGTCTCGAAGAATCCCGGCCACCGCAGATGAGTCGGCGTCGGCCTCTGCATCGGCCAGGCGGGAGAATCTTGTCCAAGCCAGATGTTGGACCGACATGGCGTAGTCGGATCGGGGGACCGCGGATTCACGATCTCGGATGGTCACCGCGATCTCGTAGTGAGCGGTCGCCGCAGCGAAGGATCGGTCGCGTTCCGCCCGCGCGGCCGCAGCCTCCTCGATTCGACCGAGCCGCTCCGCCGCCCTTCTTCGCTCCTCGGCCCGCCGTCCCCGGAAGTAGTCCACCCGCCCAAGCCCGTGCTCCGCGGCGGCCACGAGGGGACGGGCCTCGGGCGAGCCCATCGAATCCGCCAGCTCGAGTCC
>JAUIHC010000253.1 GCA_030432455.1 Phycisphaerae bacterium
GACGGCCGGCCGATCGTCGTCGTCGGTGTCCGCGAGGGCGGCGGCCAGCGCCGCGCAGTCCTGAGACCATCGTACCGGGCTGGTGAGCTGTTCGATGAGTCGGGTCTTCAGAAGTTCCGGATTGGCCGGGTCGTGCGGCTCGCCGGTGACGTTGGAGTAGACGACGGTGGAGAGCGGCTCGATCTCGACCTCGGCCAGAGCCTTGGCCATGCCCTCGGCCGCGGGGGCCATCAGGGGGCTGTGGAAGGCACCCGCGACCTGCAGTCGGCTGGCTCGGAGGCCCATCCGGCCTGCGATCTCGGTGGCCCGATCGCAGGCGGCGGCGCTCCCGGAGACCACGATCTGGCCGGGGGCGTTGAAGTTGGCGGGCACGAGCACGTCCGACCCCCGGGCCTCATGGCAGAGTTCCTCGGCTTGGGTCTCATCGGCGCCGACGAGGGCGACCATGCCACCCTGCGACGCTTCCGCGGCCTCCTGCATGAGGCGTCCGCGGGTCGCGACGAGCCGGAGACCGTCCTTGAACCCGAAGGCGCCTGCCAGATGGAGGGCGGTGTACTCGCCCAGCGACAGGCCAAGGGTGGCGACGACCTCGGCGCCGCCCCAGCGGTCGAGGAGCCCCTGATAGGAGGCCACGGCCGCCGTGTAGAGGGCGGGCTGGCTCACATCGGTTCGGTTGAGCACATCGGCCGGGCCATCGAAGCAGAGGCTCGAGAGCCTCCCGACGCCGCCGAGATCCACGACTTCATCCGCCGCGGCGAAGGTCTGGGCACTGGCGGGATGGGCATCCGCCCAGGCCTTTCCCATGCCCACGGTCTGAGCGCCCTGGCCGGGACAGAGAAGGACGACGCGAGGCTTCTGCATCGGGTGATCCGAAGGGGACAAGGTTCACACGACCGAATCCCATCCGGTCGCACGGGGGCATCTTACGGCCGTCCGGAGAAACACCGACCTCCAGAGGCCCCGTCGTTCAAGCTCTCGTCTCCCGTCTCTCGTCTCTCGTCTCCCGTCCCCAGAGCCCACTCTCCACCCACTACCCACGACCTGCGACCAACCGACCCCTCCTTCCCAACCACCCGCGCTCACCAGTTCCAGACGCAGCTCGACCACGTCATGCCGCCGCCGAAGGCCACCAGCAGGGAGGGCTTGGACTCGTCGATCAGGCCCTTGGTCCGCATCTGGTCGAGACAGAGACCGACCGAGCCGGCGGAACTGTTCCCGTACTCGTCGATGTTGACGTAGACCTTCTCGCGGGGCAGGCCGAGCTTCTCGACCGCGCTCTCGATGATCCGCAGGTTCGACTGGTGGCAGATGTACGACCCGACCTCGTCGGGGGTCAGTTCCGCGGCCTCCAGCGCCCCCGAGATCGAGTTCTGGAACTGGTTGACGGCGAACTTGTACACCTCGCGGCCGTTCATCCGCAGGCAGCCGAGCCTGATGCCCTCGACCGTATCGCCGTCGGCGAGATCACGGTCGCGACGGGGGATGTAGAGGGCGGGCCAGCCGCGGCCGTCGGCGTGCATCGTCTGGTGGATGCACCCCTTGCTCGGATCGTCGGTGGCCTCGAGCACGGCGGCGCCCGCCGCGTCTCCGAAGAGGATCGAGCAGCTCCGATCGTCGTAGTCGATGATCGAGCTCATCCAGTCGCAGCCCACGATGCCGACGCGATCGGCCCGGCCGGACCGGACGAGGGTGTCGGCGAGGTTGAGGGCGTACAGGAAGCCGCAGCACGCGGCGGTGATGTCGAATGCGGCGGCGGGGGTGGCGCCCAGCTCGCCCGCGATCCGGGCCGCGGTGCTCGGGCAGGTCATCTCCATCGTCACGGTGGCGACGATGATCATGTCCAGCGACGAGGCCTCGAGCCCGGCCTGGTCGAGCGCCCGACGGAGCGCCTCCCGCGACATCACCAGCGTGCCTTCGGTCGTCGGGTCGCAGATGTGGCGGCGACGGATCCCGGTCCGCTGCTGGATCCACTCGTCGCTGGTGTCCACCATGCGGGCGAGGTCGTCGTTGGTCAGCAGTCCCTCGGGAACGTAGGAGCCGGTTCCGGCGATTCGCACGCCGCGGTGGACCGGCGGGGGAGGGATCTTCATGAGCCGACTTCCTCAGCGGTGTTTGACTCGACGCCCTGGCCGACGGTCGCCAGAGCCTCGGTCATCGCTTCGTTGACGCCGCTCCGGACGAACTCCCGCCCGCGGAGGATGGCGTTGGAGATGGTCCGGCCGACCGCCGAGCCGTGGGCGATCATGCAGACGCCGTTGACGCCGAGCAGCGGCGCGCCGCCGTACTCGTGGTAGTCGTGCTTGGCGTAGAGGCTCTTGACGACCGGCTCGAACCGCATGGCCAGTTCGGGGTCGATCGAGAACACTTCGGAGGCGATCGCCTTGAAGATGCCCGCGGAGAGGCCCTCCGCGAGCTTGATCATGACGTTGCCGACCACGCCGTCGGTGACGACCACGTCGGCTTCTCCGTCGAAGACGCCACGGCCCTCGACGTAGCCGATGAAGTTGGTGTCGGCGGCGTCCCGGAGCATGTCGCGGGCGAACTTTATCTCCGCGGTGCCCTTCGCCTCCTCGCCCCCGACGTTCATCAGGCCGACCCGCGGGTTGGCGATGCCGAGGATCCGGGAGGCGTAGATCGATCCCATCACGCCGTACTGGGCGAGATGGTGCGGCTTGGGTTCGATGTTGGCGCCGACATCGATGAGCACGATCGGGCCGCTGAAGGTCGGGACCGTGACCGCGATGCCGGGGCGATGCACATTGCGGAGTCGCCGCATGTGCATCTGGGCCGCGGTCACGCAGGCGCCGGTGTTGCCCGCGGAGATCCAGCAGTCGATCCGCTCGTCGCCGGCCTTGGGTCCGCCGAGCTTCGCGAGCGTCACGATCGAACTCTTCCGCTTGCCGCGGACCGCCTCGACCGGCGACTCGTCCATGCCGATGGGCTCGTCGCAGCCGATGATCTCGAGCCGTTCGTCGCTCACGCCGCGTTCGGCGATCGCCTCGCGGATCTCGCCCTCATCGCCGGCGAGCACGAGAAGATCGCCGTCCTCGAGTCGATCGAGGACGTCGAAGCAGCCCTTCAGGATTTCGTGGGGGGCGTTGTCGCCTCCCGAGACATCGACGCCGATGCGCATGGGGAAACATCCCGCGGATGTCGAGTGCGAGGGGGAGATGGACGCCGGCCTGACGACTGGATCAGGCGTCCGGCTTGACGGGCTTCACCTGAAGGCCGGGGCGGACGTAGCCGCACTCGCGGCACGCCGTGTGGGGACGCTTGGCGCCACCGCAGTTGGGGCACAGGGTGGTGTGGGTGCGGTCGAGGGCGTCGTGGGCCCGGCGGCGACGGGTGCGACCCGGGGACTGGCGGAAGGCTGGGACGGGCATCGGATGGAATCCGGTGAGGGGGTGAACACGGTTCCGACGGATGGTCTCAGGACCGGTCGGCGAACCGAGTAAGGTACGAGTCCCCTCGAAATGTGTCAAGATTCCCCGACCCCGGAAGAGGCCGATCCCGCGGGCTCCCTGCTCCCGTGTCGGCCTCCCGATCCAGGAGGTTCTTCCCCGATGTCGGACAGTTTCACGCTTCACACCGATGGCGGATGCTCGCCGAATCCCGGCCCCGGCGGCTGGGCGTTCACATTGGGGACGACCGGTGGAGAAGAGATCGAGCGATACGGCGGGGAGCCTGCGTCCACCAACAATCGGATGGAACTCACCGCAGTCATCCGAGGCCTCGAAACCGCCCTGGAAGCCTCGGGAGGGCGGCCGAGGGTCGAGATCGTGGCGGACAGCCAGTATGTCCTGAAGGGCTTGAACGAGTGGATGGCGGGGTGGAAGCGGAACGGCTGGACCCGGAACTCCGGGGGAAGGCGTCAGCCGGTCCTCAATGTGGACCTCTGGAAGCGGCTCGATGAACTCAAGTCCTTGATGGATCTCGAGTTCACATGGGTGAAGGGCCATTCCGGCCACGACGGCAACGAGCGATGCGACGAGCTCGTGAAGCGGGGGATTCGCGAGAACAGCTGAACGCCGGCTCGCCGGGCCCGGGTCCGCCCGGGGATCCGCCGTGCCCGGCTGTCCCCGGCTCTCCCCGGCGGACTCTTGCTCGGGACGGGGCCGTCGAGTATCTTCCTCGATTCTCCACTCGTCAGGACCCTTCCCCGAACCACGTCGTTCGAGACCTTCAAGCATGCCGACCATCAACCAGCTCGTCCGAAAGCCCCGCCGCCACCAGCCGGTCAAGTCGAAGGTCCGTGACCTCGACGCGTGCCCGCAGCGCCGCGGCGTCTGCCTTCAGGTGCGAACGGTCACCCCGAAGAAGCCGAACTCGGCGCTTCGCAAGGTCTGCCGCGTGCGTCTGTCCAACGGCAAGGAAGTGACTGCGTACATCGGCGGCGAAGGCCACAACCTGCAGGAGCACTCGATCGTGCTCGTCCGCGGCGGTCGTGTCCGCGACCTGCCGGGTGTCCGCTACCACGTCGTGCGTGGTTCGCTCGACTGTCTCGGCGTCGACGGCCGCAAGCAGGGCCGTTCGAAGTACGGCGTCAAGCGGGCCAAGGCCGGCAAGAAGTGATTCTCCGGGCGCCTTCGGCGTCCGTCCCCAGTCTTCTCCGAAGTCGCCCGCGATGGTCGCCGGCGTCCTTCGGAACCACAACCAGTTCGGCAAGTAATCGCGGTCACCAGACCCCGGGAATCTCCAAGTCCCGACCGCGATGAACGACGGCGAGCGAGAGGCCATCTCGCTCGCGGACGAGCCGACAGGAGTCCACCATGGCCGGTCGCATCACCCACGCCGAAGAGCAGTTGCAGCCCGATCCCCTCTACGGGGACCTCATCCTCTCGCGGTTCATCAACTGCATGATGAAGGGCGGCAACAAGGCCACCGCCACCCGCATCGTCTACAACGCGTTCGACGAGATTCAGAAGCGTCTGGACGACGGCAAGGCCCCCGATCTGCCGGAGAAGGCGATCGAGGTCTTCCACCTCGCCCTCGACAACGTCCGACCGGCCGTCGAAGTCCGGTCGAAGCGCGTCGGTGGTGCCAACT
>JAUIHC010000254.1 GCA_030432455.1 Phycisphaerae bacterium
CCGAGGAGAGGTGAAGGGTCATGGTATCAGCCTGCGGGAACGCTTCTCGGGGTCGGACCCGGAACCTCGGGTCCGGGACCCGGTGCCCGACCCCCGGTCAGTGCCGGAAGTGCCGGACGTCGGTGAGCAGGCAGGTGATGCCCCGGGCGTTGCAGAGGTCGAAGGTCTCCCCGTCCCGCTTGCTTCCGCCCGGATGCACCAGACAGGTCACCCCCGCGTCGGCGAGGATCTCGGGCCCGTCCGCGAACGGGAAGAACGCGTCGCTGGCGGCGATGAGATGGCCGGTCCGCGTGCTCAGGTCGCCCGCCTTCTCGACCGCGATCCGACAGGCCGCCACGCGGTCCATCTGGCCGGCACCCGCGCCGAGGAGTCGCTCGGGGGTCGCGATGCAGACCGCGTTGGACTTGAGGTGCTTCACCACCGTCCACGCCAGCGCGATGTCGTGCCGCAGGGCCTCGTCGGGCGCCGGTCCCGCGGCGTGGCGAAGATCCGCCGGGTCGAGCGGATGGGTGTCCCGCTCCTGGGCGAGGAGGCCACCGGGCAGGGACCGAAGTGCGAGGGTGCGAGTCCCGAGGTCGTCCAGCGGCCCCACCGCGAGCAGGCGGCAGTTCGGCCATCGCTCGGCGAGCGTCGTGGCGGCATCCCCCTCGAACGCGGGAGCGACCACGACCTCCAGGAACCGGCACTCGGTGGTGATCGCCTCGGCGGTCGTGCGATCGACCGGACGCGACAGGGCGACGATGCCGCCGAAGGCCGCCAGCGGATCACCGGCGTGGGCGAGGCTGAAGGCCGCGGCCCCGTCGTCGGCCCGACCGGCTCCGCAGGGGTTGGTGTGCTTCACGACCGCCGCGGAGGCGCGGGTCGGGTCGGCGTCGTGCAGGTCCTGCACGAGTTCGAGGGCCGCGGCGGCGTCGAGGAGGTTGTTGTACGACAGAGGCTTGCCCGAGAGCAGCTCGGCGCCGACCACGCTCGGGCCACGGAAGTCGGGGTCGCGATAGACCGCCGCCCGCTGGTGAGGGTTCTCGCCGTAGCGGAGTTCCTGCTGCCCGATGAAGTTGAGACGCAGCACGCTCGGGAAACCCGAGCCGGCGGTGCCGCTCATCCACGCGGCGATCGTGGCGTCGTACTCCGCGGTGCGGGCGAACGCCGCCGCGGCGAGATCCCGCCGCAGGTCGAAGGAGGTGGCACCGTCGTGCTCGTCGAGTTCGGCCACCACGCGGTCGTACTGCGACGGGCTCGTGACGATGGCGACGAAGTCGTGGTTCTTCGCAGCCGAGCGGACCATGGCCGGACCGCCGATGTCGATCTGCTCGATCGCCTCCTCCATCGTGACGCCGTCGCGTCGGATGGTCCGCTCGAAGGGATAGAGGTTCACGCAGACGAGGTCGATGCCGCCGATCTCGTGAGCCTCCATCGCGGCGAGGTGCGACTCGAGGTCGCGTCGGGCGAGGATGCCGCCGTGGACCGCGGGGTGCAGGGTCTTCACCCGGCCGTCCATCATCTCGGGGAAGCCGGTGAGCGACTCCACGGCCCGAGGCTCGAGCCCCGCCTCCACGAGGGCGCGGTGCGTTCCACCCGTCGAGACGATCTCCACGCCGCGAGCCGCGAGGGCCCGGGCGAAGGGGATGAGGTCCGTCTTGTCACTGACCGAGAGGAGGGCGCGGCGAACGGGAACGAGTCGAGTCATGGCGTCGGGCGATCCGGTCTCGGGGTTCAGCGGACCGGATCGAGACGCACGAGTCGCCCGTCGTCACCGCTGGCGAAGATGACGTCGCCGACCATGCGGAGCGAGGCCACCTGCGGAAGCTCGATCGCCCGCGCGACGGCGCCGCGGGCGACGTCCACGATCCGGAGGACCCGAGCCTCGGCGTCCCACAGGGCGATGTTCTCGCCGATGCGGCCGACCGCCGCACCGCGGGCCTCCGGGATCCGCCAGTTGACCTTGCCTTCGATGGTGTCGCCGGGATCGGCTTCCAGGCAGACCAGCCCCTCGCCCTCGACCCACTGGAGCACGACGCCGCGGGACTCGCCGTCGATGGTCGCGATCGCGTGGATCGGCTGGGTGTCGAGCGGGGTCTCGGTGAAGTACCGCCAGGCGACCTTGCCGTCGCGGGCGTCGAAGGCCCAGAGGTACTGGTCCTTGCCGGCGACGAACACGGAGCCGCCTCCCGCGGTGAGCGGCGTGGTCACGCCGTCGAAGACCTTGTCGCCCCACATGCGGCCCGCCGAGCGGGCGTCGAGCATGAGGACCGTGCCACCCTGGCTCGCGGCCGCGATGCCGTCGGAGCCGACCATGGTGGGCGTCGCGACGATCGGTCCCAGCAGTTGATTCGCCCGCCATTCCTGACCGACGAGGTACTGGTGCCAGACGATCTGGCCGCCCCGGGTTCCGAAGATGAGGTAGTTGCCGTAGCGGGTCACGTCGGTGGACGGGATCTTCTCGAGGTCCTGTCGTCCGACGACCGCGCCGGTGGCGTGATCGATCTCGAAGACCACCGGATCGGTGGTGACGTAGAGGCGGTCGCCGTCGTTCTGGCCCCAGGGCAGGCCGTCGAACGGCGGCTGACCGGGGGTGACTCCCCAGACGTGGTCGTTGGGGTCGCAGGCGGTGATGTTCCAGACCTGGCTGCCGGTCGCCCGATCGATGCGGGTGAGGTGGTTGTTCGCATCGACGGTGTAGACGTCGCCGGCGAAGACGTCGAAGCGGACGATCGGGGCGTCGAGTGTGGTCTGCCAGCCGATCCGGTAGCCGATCGACCGCGCCGCGGTGGGGCCGAAGGCGTAGCGGGCGTCGAGCTCGGCCCGTCGTGCCGCGAGTTCGGCGTCCCGGTCCGCATCCTGAGCCGATGCCGGGGTCGAGAGCGACCCGGCAGCGAGCAGGGGGACGGCGAGGAACGCCGCGAGGGCGTGGGGACGGCGGGGGAATCGCGCTGCGAACATGTCTGAGGGCTCCGTTCCTGATCGATGGCGATTCACCGATCGAATCGGGGAGTGTATCGGGCGGCTCCGTCGGGTGTCCGCCCCCTCCGCGGTACGATCCGGGCATGTTCACTGGACTGGTCGAAGCGATGGGGGACATCGTGGTGGCACGGGACACCCCCGCCGGGCGTCGGCTGGAGCTCGATCCCGGCGACTGGAACCACCGCCCCGATCTCGGGGCGTCGATCGCGGTCTCGGGGTGCTGCCTCACGGTGGTCGAGGTGCTCGACGGGCGGTTCGTCTTCGATGTGATCCACCGGACCCTCGAACTCACCACGCTGGGCGGGCTTGCCGCGGGTGATCGGGTGAATCTGGAGAAGTCGGCCACCCTCGACACCCTGCTCGGGGGTCATCTGGTGCAGGGGCACATCGATGGCGTCGGCACGGTCCGCGAGGTGGACGACGGCGACGACTGGCGGGTCCGGGTGTCGGCACCGCCGGAGGTGGCGGCCCATCTGGTGGACCGGGGCTCGATCACCGTGGACGGGGTGTCGCTGACCGTGGCTCGCGTGCTCCGCGACCTCGCGGGCCGGGTGGACGGGTTCGAGGTCGCGTTGATTCCCGAGACCCTGGCGCGGACCACGCTGTCGGTCCGCCGGGCGGGCGATCGCGTGAATCTCGAAGCCGACGCGATGTCGAAGATGATCGCGTCGCACGTCGAGCGGATCCTCGCCACGCGATCGCCGGACGCGTCCCGCTGAGAATCGGGTCGGATCAGCCGGCGGCTCGCAGGTCGCCGGACGCCGCGTGGCCGGTCGCGTCGGGGGCGAGCGACTCCATGGACGCCGCCGCCGTTCGCAGGCAGACCATGGTGAGGTCGTCGGGTTGATGCAACGATCCGCCGTGGTCGTCGAGCAGGGTCCGAACGCCGCGGATCATGTCCTCGGGTTCGTCGTGGGCGGCGAGGCTCTCGATGACCTCGCGATACCGCTCGTTGGGCAGTCGCCGCTGCCGGTGGGATGCGAGGTCGTGGGGGAAGGCCTGCTCGAAGCCGTCGCTGTGCATGATCAGTCCCTCGCCGGGGGCGAGGGTCACGCGGTGCTCCTCGTAGGTCTCGTCCTCGAAGATCCCGAGCAGCCCGCCCGTCGAGGGGATCTCCTGCATCCGCGGCTCGTCGTCGGCGGCGGAGAGGTGCATCACCGCGGGGTGGCCGGCCGACGCGATGCGTGCGGTGCGGGTGCGGGTGTCGTAGACGGCGTACACCGCGGTGGCGAACCGCGCGGTCCGACCCTGTCGGGACACCATGAAGCGGTTCAGTCGGGCGAGCGCCTCGCCCGGCGGGACGAGCCGATGCGAGCCGTCCGCGGCGATCTCCCTGGTCGGAAGGCTGCGGCAGATGACCATGGTGAGCAGCGCCGCGGGAACGCCGTGTCCGACCGCGTCCGCGATGAAGAGCCCGAGGTGATCCTCGTCGAGCCGCAGCACGTCGTAGATGTCGCCCGAGACGTAGCCCGCCGGTCGCCACATCGCGGCGAGTCGCGTGCCACCGACGTCGGGAAGCTCCCGGGGCAGGAACTCCCGCTGGACCATCGCGGCCATCTGCAGTTCCTCGTCCACCCGTCCGATCTCCTCCTGCACGCCTTCGGCGATGCGGGCGGTCAGGGCGAGCTCCTTCTGAAGCCGGTCGATCTCGAGGTGGTCGTGGACCACGGTCCGGAGCACCGCGACGAGCGTCGCCGCGTCGGTGTCCTCCGTCAGCACGATCGCGTCGCTTCGAGGTCGTCCCCCGAGTCGGATCATCGTCACCGTCGCCTCGAAGGCGAGGCGGGACACGAGACGGCGGGCCGTGAGCGGCGGCTCCTCCTCGTCCATCACGACGACCGCGACCGCGTCGGCGAGATCCGACTCCCGGACCTCGTCATCCTCGATCAGCACGGGCACCGGCCGCGGCTCCGGCAACGACGAGCACGCCGCCTCGCAGGCGGCATGCAGCATTCGAATCCGCGACGCCGTCTCGGGTGTCGCGACCAAGATGACCCTGGATCGCTCGTGCATCCGAACTCCCCCCCGGGAGACGGGCCGCCATCCGCGGCGGAGGACCGTCACAGATCAGGTTCGGCCG
>JAUIHC010000255.1 GCA_030432455.1 Phycisphaerae bacterium
GTTCGCGTCGCACGGACGGAAGACCGCGAGACCGGGCATGGCGCGAAGCGACGCGAGCTGCTCGATCGGCTGGTGCGTCGGGCCGTCCTCGCCGAGCCCGATCGAGTCGTGCGTGAAGACGTAGAGAACCGGGATCTCCATGAGCGCGCTCAGTCGGATCGCCGCCCGGCAGTAGTCGCTGAAGATCAGGAAGCCCGCGCCGTACGCCCGCACGCCCGAGAGCGTGAGTCCGTTGCACGCCGCGGCCATCGCGAACTCGCGGATGCCGAAGTGCAGGTTGCGGCCCGCGTAGTCGCCCGCGGCCGCGGAGCCGGGGCGCTGGAAACTTCCCGCGGATGCGTCGGTGATGAGGGTCTTGGTGCTCGGGGCGAGATCGGCGGAGCCACCGATCAACCACGGCACGCGGTTGGCGACCATGTTGAGGACCTTGCCGTTGGAGGCGCGGGTCGCCATGCCCTTGGGATCAGCCGGGAACTCGGTGAGGTCGGCGTCCCAGTCGTCGGGAAGCCGATGCTCGCGGATGCAACGAAGGTCCGCGGCGAGCGTCGGATGCTCGGTGGCGTAGCGGGCGAACATCTCGTTCCACGCGGCCCGCGCGTCGCGGCCGCGGGCGCCCATGCCGTCGTCGAAGCGTTCACGCACGCCGTCGGGGACGAGGAAACTCGCATCCGCGGGCCAGCCGTACGACTCCTTCGCGAGTCGGATCTCGTCGGCGCCGAGCGGCTCGCCGTGGGCGCTTGCGGTGTCCTGCTTGTTCGGGGCGCCCCAGCCGATGTGGCTGTCCACGATGATCATGGTCGGCCGATCGGTCGTCGCGTCGAAGGTCTCGAACGCCTGCACGAGTCGATCGACGTCGTTCGCGTCGGCGACGCGAAGCACGTTCCAGCCGTAGCCGAGGAATCGCGTCGCGACGTCGTCGTTGTACGCGAGGTCGGTCGAGCCTTCGATCGTGATCCGGTTGTTGTCGTAGATCCAGCAGAGGTTCGAGAGCCCGAGGTGACCGGCGAGCGACGCCGCCTCGCCGGAGACGCCCTCCATGAGGCAGCCGTCACCGCAGATCGAGAAGACCGAGTGATCGAAGAGTTCGAAGCCGGGTCGGTTGTAGCGGGCGCCGAACCAACGGGACGCCATCGCCATCCCGACGCTGGTGGCGAGTCCCTGCCCGAGCGGACCGGTGGTCGTCTCGACGCCCGCGGTCCAGTGGTACTCGGGGTGACCGGGGCAGCGCGAGTCGAGTTGACGGAAGTTCCGGATGTCGTCGAGCGACACCGCCTCGGCGTCGGTCGGGTGACCGTGCTCGTCCACCGCGTGGACACCGGCAAGGTGCAGCAGGCTGTAGAGGAGCATCGACGCGTGACCGTTGCTCAGCACGAACCGGTCGCGGTTCGGCCAGAGCGGGTCGGCGGGGTCGTACCGGAGCCGATGCTGCCAGAGGGCGTAGGCGACCGGGGCAAGGGCCATCGGCGTGCCCGGGTGACCGCTGTCGGCGGCCTGCACCGCATCCATCGAGAGGGTGCGGATGGTGTTGATGGCGAGGGCATCGATCGCGGGCACGTCGCCGGGGGTGCCGGCGACGGGTTGGATGGGAGTCGCGAGGCTCATGGAGGCTCCAGCGGGGGCGGAGAGGCGTCGGGAGGCGTTCGGCGGGCATCCTACCGAAGCCCCGATCGGTCATTTGTCGCGATCGGGGGGGGCGGATGCCCGATGAAGAAGAAACCCGTCGATCGCCCGGATCGCTCGGGCGTTCACCGATCACCCACCACTGCGAAGGACCCGCCATGCGCTTCCACGCCACCCTCGTCTCCACATCAGCCGCCGCGATCCTGGCCGGACTCGCCGGCTGCAGCACCACCTCGGATCGGGCCGCCGAGCCGGTCATCTGGGCGGGTGCGATGCAGGACGAGAACTACGAGATCAAGGGCAAGCCCGAATCGGGCGGAGGCGAGGAGAGCGGCTACGGCTACGACCAGCAGGGCGGCGAGATGAACGGCCAGGCCCTCGAGCAGCAGGCCGTCTCGGCCCCGCAGGTCCACTACCACATCCACCACCACTACCACTACGGGGCCCCGGGCTACGCCCACCCGACCTACTCGGTGCAGGTCCATCACCCGATGCCCGCGTACGTCAGTCCCTATGCCAACAACCCCAACGGCGGCAACCCGGTCGGGCCGCAAGGCAACGGCCCGTGGAACTACCACCCCGGCTACGGCGGCTGGGGCAGCTACAACCCGTGGATGAACAACGGCGCCGGCGGACTCATGCCGCCCCCGGGCGAGTGACGCCGACCGAGGCGACTCGATCTCTTCGACCACATCGCAGGCGACTCCTTCCAAGCCGAGGAGTCGCCTGTCTTGTCATGGGCGTCGTGCTGGAGCCACCCAAGGCCGAAACGCTGCCGTGATGCGGAATCACGCCGGTGGCGGTGCCAATGGGCGCGACGCGACGATCGAGGTCCGGGGCAGACTGTAGTGAAGTGCCCACCGGTGGATCTCGAAGTCTCCGAGGGTTCGACCGAGTGCCTCCGCCCCCCGCTCGAGTGCCCGCCGGTAGTGGACCGTCGCGATCGTGACACGCCCGGGCAGGTCGAACGCGTCAACTCGATCGACGTCGAGCCGCTCGATCAACTCGGGGAACGTCGTCGCCGTCGACATGCTCTCCGTGCCGGCGGGCCCGGCGAAGGTGGAGAGCCGCCCGGTCCACGGTCCGCCCGCGGGCAGATCCCGAGGCCAGAGCACATCGAGGACGCACCACTCGACCGGTCCCGGCGTCTCGATGCCGGCGACGACCTCGTCGTCCGGTCCGCCGTACATGGGGCCGAGGCGGGGCAGCAACTGGCCGAACACAAGCCGGAGCGGGGCTGTTCGTCGGGGATCGAGCGTGGTGAAGCCGACTCGCTGTCGACCGTCCTGCACCTCCAGCCGCTGCAACTCGCTTCCCACGACGCCCGGCGTGGAGCACGCTTCGATCAGCGGCGGCAGGTCGCCGTCGAAACCGAAGATCGTATGAGGATCGGTCCCGGCCGGAAGTCGTTCCCGAAGGACGGTCTCGGGCATCAGCGTGCGGGCGATCTCGAGAGGGGGCCCGGGCGTCGAGCGCTCGATGCCCCACACCATCATCACGGTCGCCTGCGAACCGATGGTCGGCTGCTCGGGATCGGGAGCAAAGATGGTCGCGACGACCTTGACCTCGGTCCGGATCGGCCACGTGGACCGGTGCTTGAGGTACTCCTCGCGGCGGAACTGTTCCGACTCGAACTCCGCTCGTCGGCCCGCAGGCTCGCCGAGCGCCGACACGTCCACCTTGAACTCCTCGCAGATCCGGTGGAACTCGGACAACGCCTCCCGGGTCTGCCGGACGAGTTCAATCTGCTCGTCCTCCTCGCCGAAGCCGTCGAGAAATGACGTCCAACCGCGACGTCCGGGAAGAAACCGAGCCATCCGGCTCACCGAGGACGCCTGCTCGAAGTTGATGAGCGTCCACGCCAGACGTTGACCGACTCCAAGACGGCTGCTCGCTTCCCGAACCGTCGTTCCCCTCGGGACTCGCGACACGATCAACGCCGAAGCCCGCTCATGGAGCCGACGAAGCGCGATCACCACGGCTGGCGTGTCGTCCGCGGAAGCCGGCATTGCCGAGGGTGGAGGCATGCCGGGAGCGTACCGCCGAGGTGAACCCGGTTCACTCAGCCTTCGCCGCCGGTCGCTGGCTCGCGGAAGGGATGTTTTCGGGAACAAGTGCACCGGGAACCACCCGTTTCTTCGCCACTTCGAGGGTGACCCGCGAATCAGCCCCCGGCGGCGATGTAGTTTCCGGCTTTCGACGATATTGCGAGCCTCATCCGGGGCTCACCTGCCGCTCTGGACTGATTCCCGAGCGGGTTCCCAGCCGTATCACTTCCAGGAGTAGGAAAGATGCCCAAGTCCCGTCTCGCAAGCGTTCCTCTGGCCCGACTGGCCACCTACACCACGGCCGCCGGCGGCGTGCTCGTTGCCGGCACCGCCGCCCAGGCGGATCTCATGGTCTACGAGAACTTCGGATCGCTGGATGCCTCGACCTCGTTCTCGATCGATCTAGGCGTGATCGCCACCGGTGCGAAGTTCGTCAACCAGGGCCGTTTTTCCAATACCAACAACGCGTTCATCGGCATGTACATCGGCCTCAGCGGGACAACGCAGGGGCGGTTCGATCTCACGCCGAGGGATGCCGGCTTCAGCTTCAACAATTCCAACGGTACTTTCCAGAACTTCGGGCAGACGACGTTCCTCGGGCCTGGGAACAACACCGCCGGAATCAACTCGCAACTCGGAACTTACTACGTCGGCTTCAAAGTGCAGGCCTCCGACTTCCTCTTTCGCTACGGATGGGTGGAGTACGTCTACAGCTCCAGCAACCCCAACGTCGTCACCGTGAGCCGATGGGCCTATGAGTCGAACGGTTTCTCGGGTGCCGTTGCTGGCGCCACGGGCACCGTGGCCGACGGCGGTGGCGGTGGTGCGGTCCCCGGGCTCGGTGGTTTGGCAGCGCTGGCGATGGGCGCCGCCGGCATGCGTCGCTCGCGAGGTCGTGTGGCCTGAGCCGGACCGAATCGGCAGCCTCGGATCACCGAAGCGAAGATCTCCTCAATCAGAGACCGGCTCGATCCCCTGAGGATCGAGCCGGTCTCTTGTGCGGGGCGCGACGGCGACCACTCGTGGGTTCGACCACGGGATAGGTACAACCTCCAGAAATCCCGCCCGCTGCCTGATTCGCGGCGGGCGGCGCGAATGTACACCTGTCCCAGTGTGCTTCCGAAGAGGTACCTTCGGGGGATGCTTCGAACTCTCGTTGTTGCGATTGTCACCACCAGTGTCGTCGGGCTCGCCGCGGGCAGTCTCGCCGTTTCGGCCGCCCTCGGATCGATGCGAACCTCGACCGCCCGCGCCGCCACCGGCACACTCCGCTACCGCATCCTCGGTCCCGACGGCGGGCCGGTTCCCGCGCGACTCACCGTGCTGTCCCCGAGCGTCGATCTCGTCGAACTCGGTGAGGCGTTCACCGA
>JAUIHC010000256.1 GCA_030432455.1 Phycisphaerae bacterium
GAAGCCACCAACCGGACTCGAACCGGTGACCTAAGCTTTACGAAAGCTTCGCTCTACCAACTGAGCTATGGTGGCGAACGGACGGGAGCGCGACCCTGCCGCCTCCCGCGGCGCGACGCGAACTCTAACGAGCCCGCCGCCCCGCTTCCAGTCGGTCACTCCGTGATCAGACGGACCGCCTCGTCGGACGGGAGATCGAGGGCTCCGTACAGCCGCCCCGCCGCATCGGCCACCGCCTGCTCGCCACCGGCGGCGGCGTTCTGCGCGATGAGCCGACGAAGGCCGTCGACCTGACGCGAGGCCACGCGGTTTCCGAAGCTGCGGGCGTTCGCCGCGGCGGCATCGAGCAGGGCGACCTGCTCGTTCCCGCTCGCGGACATCGCGGCGTCGACGAGCGCCTGCTGGGCGGCCTCGGTGCCGATCAGAGACACGACCTCGGCCACCATGAGTCGCATGCCGCCGGTGAAGGAGCCCATCGCATCGAGCAGCGACGTCTCCGCGGCGGTGATGTCGTAGATCCCGCCTTCGGAGCGGGCGATGATCGCGAGGGCCTGCAGGGCGTCGCGGGTGTAGATCATCGCATCGGCCTCGGTGAGCCGACCGCCGGACGCGGCGGCGAGCAGTCGGTCGAGGGTCGTGCCGAACTGCTCATCGGTGCCCGCGCCGTCGAAGGTCACGGTGGCGCGATCCTCGGCGAACTCGCGATCGAGGGAGATCCGATCGACGGCGTCGGTGACCAGCATGACCGGCGTCGCGCCGGTGATCTCGAGGCCCCGGACCTGGCCGACGGTGCTCACCGCGTCGGCGGCGCCGGCCTGCACGATGATGAGGTCCACACCGTTGGAGGCGTTGAGCTCGGGCTCCAGCTCGTAGAAGTCGCTGCCCGCCGAGAGCACGCGGAAGCCCGCGTCCTGAAGCATGCCGCCGAGGCGGTTGCGATCCTCCTCGGTCGGCGCGACGATCGCGGCGTAGCTGTCACCACCACTCTGCACGGCGGAGGCGAGCAGCGGCACGACCTGCGAGTCGCCGGGGAAGGCCGAGGCGGGCATCGCGTTGCCGAGCACCAGCGCCGCGTCGTAGCGGACGCGACGATCGGGGTAGCGGAGGCACTCCAGAAGCGGCGCCCGACCACCAGCGGCGAAGAGGCGGCGGCGACCCACGGTGTCCCCGATGGACGCGATGGCGTCACGAACGAGGGCGGTGTCGGTGGCGTCGATCGCCATGGAGAGAACGTCACGGCAGATCGAGCTGCCGGCCGCGGTCGCGAAGAACTGCGGGGTGTACTGGGCGTCGGCGGCGAACGGATCGACCTCGTCGGTCCCGAGCTGATTCTCGCGACGGAGGTCGGCCGCCACGAAGGTCGCGAGCGCCATCCGGTTGGCCGGATCGGCTTCGAGCGCGGTCCGGGCAGACCGCATGGCCATGACCTGGGTGTAGATCGAGGTCGGCACCGGGATCGGGGCGAGGCCGCTGTGGACGCCGTAGGTCCAGACCATGTTCTCCGGATCACCGGGATAGGCGATCAGCGACTGCTCGCCGTCGAAGAACTTGCGGGCGAGGGCGGTGAACGCCGCGGACACATCGGTGGAGGTGCCGCCGAGCCGGCGGAAGGCGTTCATCGCGGCGTCTCGGACCTCGGGGCTCGTGTCGCGAGCGGTCGCGAGGTCGAGAAGGTACGGGATCGCGGTGGGCCAGCCGATGCCGGCGAGGATCCGACAGACCTTGGACTGGACATCGGGGGACAGGTCGGGAAGAGCGGCACAGAGCGGAAGCACCGCCTGCCGCTTGATCTCGGCGAGCACCTCGGTGACCTGAAGCTCCATCTGCGGATCACCCGAGGTGATCAGGGTCTGGAGCAGCTGCGGCACCGCGTACTCACCGGCCTCGACGAGTCGGTTGCGGGCCATGAGCTGGCCCCGCAGCGGACCGTCGAGCATGTCGATCGCCTCGCGGATCCGATCCTGATCGCGGGCGAGGTCGAGGCGGCCCTGTTCCAGGCTGGTCTCGAACCGCATGACCATCGGGCCGACCTCGGCCATTCCGCGACCGCGGGAGAGGGCCCGCTCGACCTTGTCGGTCAGCTGCCCCTCGCGAACGATGTCCGCGAGCTCGGCGTCGGTCACCCCGCTGTCGAACAGCGTGCGACCCGCCGCCTCGGCGAGGTCGGGCTTGGCGATGAGCACATAGTGCAGGAAGTCGTCGACCATCCGGGTGCGATCGGCGTCCTGGACCGCGGGTGCCGCGGCGAGCAGCGAACCGGCGGGCACCAGGGCGACGGCGACGGCACCGCCCACCGCGAGCGCGTGCAGGAGTCCAGTGGCGGTAGAGCGGGGAGTGCGATCCATCGAGCGTTCCTCGGAGGGCTGGGAGACTCGATGCGGAGGCTGGACGTGTCGGACACGCTGGGAGATCCGATTCAGGGATCCGCCGAGCGCACCATTCCAACTCGAGACGGCCCGGGTCGGGACGGCCTCGCCTTCGCATCTGGGTCCGGAGTCGAGCGTTCCGGAGGCGTTCCGGAGTCCGGCCAGGTTCCGACGCCGGTGGCTCCCGCGGACCATCCGGGGGAGCATCCCGACGACGTGGGGTTCCGGGCTCGACACGCGAACCCGGCCCGCCGGAACGGCCTGAAAGGTGGAACCCGGGGATCGTCCGACCTGCGACGCGAACGGTTCCACCCCACAGGACGGAGCCGGGGGAGATCGCGGAGACTACCGGCCGTCCGAAGAGGGTGTCAACGCATCACGATCTCGGCCCGGTCCCTCCGCCGACCGGACCGGGGTCCCGTCGAGGGCCCGATATACTCGCCGACATCTCTCGGGTCCCGCGTCGTGTCGCGGGCATGCGAGCCCCCTCCCGGGGCGACCGCATGAAGGGAAGGCGGTGAGAAACCGCCACGGACGCGCCGCCGTGACAGGCCGGTCGAGGATTCGTCCCCGACCACGCGAACCGACCACGCCACTGACCCTGATCGGTCGCCTCCGCGACGAACGGGTTGGGAAGGCAGGTTCGTGGTGCCTGGAGTCGGAAGACCTGCCCGGGTCGAACGCCGCTTGCGGCACCCCCCCTCCGGTCGGCGCGACTCCGACCCCGGGAGACCACCGATGCCGGATTCCATCCGTGCGCCGTTCCCCCGCCGTCTCGGCACCATGATCGCCCCCGCGGTCGCGGCGGCGACGATCCCGCTCCTGATCGCGACGGGTCCCGACGCGGTCGCCGACTCGCCGTTCGCGGTCGAGGTGGTCGCCTTCGAGCCCGGCGTCGGCGGCGTTCCCGGCTACGACCAGCCCGCCGCCGCGCTCGGCGAACCAGCCCGGATGACCGGCTGGGACTGGGACCCGGAGACGGTCACGCCGTTCCAGCCCGCGTGGCTTCCCTCGCAGGTGGTCTCGCTCGGCGTCGGCGGTTCGGTGACGCTCGCCTTCGACCACGAGGTCACGGACGATCCCGCCAATCCCTACGGCATCGATCTCCTGGTCTTCGGCAACGCCTTCTGCACCGACCCGTCGTTTCCGGCGGGCGTCTGCGGGTCGTTCCTCGCCGAGGGCGGACGCATCGACGTCAGCACCGACGGACGCGCGTGGACGACGATCCCCGCCCTGAGCGCCGACGCCGCCTGCCCGACCATGGGCTTCGTCGATGCGGGCCCGTACGACTCGAGCCCGGGGACGGAACCGACGGACTTCACGCGACCCGTCGATCCCGCGCTGGGTTCCACGCTCGCAGGTCTGTCCCACGGGGAGATCGTGATCGCCTACGACGGGGCCGGGGGCGGAGTCGGCATCGACCTCGCGACGGTCGGGCTCGCGGCGATCCGATTCGTCCGGATCGTCAACGACGGCAGCGAGAGCACGCCGGAGATCGACGCGGTCGCCGACGTCGCGCCGGCGGGTCTCCTCGGCGACCTCGACGGTGACGGCGTGGTCGGCGGCGCCGATCTGGGGCTGCTTCTGGCCGCCTGGGGCGACTCGGGACCGGCCGATCTCGACGGTGACGGCGTCGTTGGTGGCGGCGATCTCGGGCTGCTGCTCGCGGGGTACGGCGGATGACGACCCTCCCCGTCCGCCGACTCGACCGCGGCGAACCCCACCGAACCGGCGTCACGATCGTCGAGCTGATCGCGACCCTCGGCGCGATGACGGTCCTCGCGGGACTCGTCGCCGGAGGCGTCGCGACCGCCCGAACCTCCGCGCGGGCCATGAAGTGCCTCGCGAATCTCCGTCAACTGCATGTCGCCGCGGAGGCGTATCACGCGACCAGCGACGCCTATCCCGCCGCGATCCTCCATCACGTCGAGACCGGAGGCGTCCGGACCCGCGCCTGGGACTTCGACCATCGCGCCGACGGCACCATCGAGCCGGGTCCGATCTGGCACTATCTCGACGGGCCCGAGTCGGTCTTCCAGTGCCCGGACTTCCACGGTTCGAGCACCTTCGGCGACGACCCCGCCACCGGCTACAACTACAACACCACCTACATCGGCGCGGAAGGTCGATATCCCATTCCCGGAGCCGACGGCCGGCCGCTCGACGGCTGGAGGCACTGTCGCCGGGGCGTGCCCGCCGCCGCGCATCGACACGGGTGGCGGACGGCCCTCTTCGGCGACGGCGGCTGGCTGGACGGAGCCAACAAGTTCATGCGGGCGCCGTCCAACGATGTCGAAGTGGACCTGAATCTCGTGCACGGCGGCACTCAGGCGTTCCGGCACGGCGGATGCACGCATGTCTGCTGCCTCGACGGACACCTGGAGTCGCGGCAGGTCCCGTGTCGCGGGATCCACGACGACGAGCACCGCCTGACCACGATCACCGGCTTTCCCGACAACGGATTCCTGAGCGACGACGACTCGGCGTACGACCCGAGGTGAGTCCGACGGTCCCGGACCCGGTGCCCGTATCATCGCCGCCATGCGAACCGCGCCCCCACCGCCGGTCGAGTCCCTCTCCTACGACGCGTTCGGCGCGGCCCGCCCCGCCGAGCGACTCGGTGCCGAGCAGGGTGCGCGGGG
>JAUIHC010000257.1 GCA_030432455.1 Phycisphaerae bacterium
GCACCGTGCGGGGACCGTCGATGTCGGCGTTCCCCGGCAAGGTGCACGTGCTCGGCGTGCAGGAGGTCGGCGGGGAGAAGGCGTTCGTGCTGGAGTACCTGCAGTGCCGCCGCGCGGAACTGGTGCGTCAGCCGTTCTTCGCGAAGTTCGATCCGAACGCAACCTGGTTCGACGCTCTGGAACCGCTCACCGAGCGGGACGCGGCGTTCTTCCCAGGTCACTGGCCCGAACTCGACGGCGAGGTCGCGGGCACGGTGCCGCTCACCGTCGGCGTCGACGCCTGACCGCCGGGCGGCACGGGCGTCGAGATCAGTGTGCGCCGCTCGGGCTCGCCGGTCGCGGCTCGTGGTCGTCAACGCCGGCGCCGGCCTCGTCCTCGTCCGCCCCGGCGAGGGCATCCGCGGTCGTTCCCGCGAGCCGGTGGACGCTCCAGACCGCGCGATCGAAGAACGCCGCCAGTTCCAGCAGTTCGGCCGCCCGCGGATTCGCACATTCCCCCGCGAGCTCATCGCGGATCCGCTCGGTGAGCCCCCCTCGGTCGTCGGCGACCAGATGCAGGACCTGCCGCTCGCCCTCGTCCCACGAGCCCAGCAGCCCGAGCAGGAAGTGGAGCCCCTCGACCATCGACCTCGCCACCGGCACCTCGCGGAGATGCTCGCGGTTCGTCATGGCGGTGGCGCGGACGACGAAGCCGTCCATGCTCTCGAGGAGGTCCCCGAGACGCCGCTGATCGGCCTGCAGATCGAGCAGTGCCTCGCCCGAATCACCCCGCCGCATTCGGTCCGCGAGGAACGCGTCGATCTCGCTTGCGAGGGTCCGCAGTCCGGTCGCAACTCCTCGGCCACTTGCGAGATCGCGATCGGAATCCGCCGCCAACCCGTCCAGGAGCGATGGCAGGTGCTCGATCAAACGCCGTTGCTCGCACCGGGCGAGATCGACCGCCACCAGCGGATCGTCCACCGAGTGGATCGAGATGTACTGCGGACTCGCGAGACTCTCCTCGACGGTCGCGGGCGACCAGCGTTCCAACCACCGCGGCGCCATCGGCGCGATCGCCAGGCCCACCCCCGTCACCAACGACTGCTGGAGCAGGAACGCCGAGGGCACCCGCCCGATCGATCCGAAGCCGTCGTCGTCGAGAAGTCCGGTCACGACCAGCGGCACGTCGAGGAACCGCTCGACCGACCACAGGACCGCGAGCACCATGCCCGCCACGACGTTGATGACCGCCTGAAAGATCACGATCCGGCGCGGAATGCCCCGCACTCCGCGGCCGAGCAGGAGACCGGAGATCCCCGCCCCGATCGCGGTGGCGTGCATCACCAGCAGCACCTGATCGTCGGTGAAGAGCCCCGCCCCGGCGAGTGTGGCCGCGATCAGGACGATCCCGGATGTGGACTGCACCACGATCCGGAAGAGGAGACCAAAGAGGAACGCCCCCGCCGCGCTGCCGGTCAGCAGCGACGAAACCAGGGGAAACCACGTCTGTTCCGGGAGCCGCGCCCCCGCATCCCGAAGGAGCACCAGTCCCAGGAAGACCGAACCAATGCCCGAGAGCACCACGAACGCGGGCTGGAGGGGGCGCACCATCGTCAGCCCGCCGAGCAGGCCGCCGACCCCGATCAGCAGGAACGCGAGGATCCGGGTGTCCAGGGACGCGATCCAGACCAGCAGCACGGTGCCGAGATTCGCAAACGACACGACCACCAGGGCGCTGGCGACCGAGATCGCCCCCACCGCGACGAGTCCGGTCAGGATGAAGCTGACCACCGTCGCCGACTGCGTCAGGGCCCCGGAGACCGCCCCCCAGAAGGCGGCGAAGAGCGGATGACGCACCAATCCCTGCAGAACCACCCGGATCCGGGGCGTGGCGAGTCCACGAAAGCCCGTCTTGACCGAGGTGAGACCCCCGAAGAAGAAAGCGAGCCCGGCGAGGATGAGCGAGACTTCGGTCACGGCGACGCGGGGGACGACCGGGGGACGACGATCGCCCGACTCCGGCAGAGAATCAATCTACGAAACCGACCGCGCGGCCCCGGCGACCCCGAGGCCTCTTCACCCGATCTTCACAAGCCGCACACCCGCCTGCATTCAGCGGTCCGGGCACGCCCGGTCGTAGAACGCGCCGAGATCCGCGTCGAGGGCGACGCGGCTCTCGTCGTGGACATACATCATGTGACCGGCGGGGTAGTACCGCCGCTCGATGCGGTCGCGATCGGCGGGCTCGAGCTCGAGGTGGTCGAAGACCCAGTCGGCGGCCATCGGCGGCGTCGCCATGTCATACCAGCCGCCTGCGTGGAAGACCCGCAGATCGGGGTTCTGCACCATCGCCGACCGCAGGCTGCGGGCGACGTCCACGTAGCGGTTCTCCCAGCGCGAGTAGTCCCAGGGGTGCACGCGACCGGTGAGGATCTCGTACGGCAGGTCGCTCCGGAAACCGAGCTCGCGACGCACATAGTCGTTGAGCGTCGCGGTGTACGGGCCCTGGATCGCCGACATGCTCGGGTCGTACTCGGGCGACTGGCCGGCGGCGCGGGCGTCACGTCCGACGAATCGGGAATCGAGTCGGCCGACGGTGGCGCGACGGTCGCGAAGAAGCTCCTTCTGGACGGGCCCGCCCCAGAGCCGCAGGTCCCAGTCCTCGATGAACGAGGGATCGAGCCCGGTCAGGGTGGACAGCCCCGCGACGACCGCCGCACGATCATCGCCGGACAGGGCCGTGCCGCGGGCGAGCGCGGGCATGTAGACCTCCATCGCGAAGCGGCGTGACTCGTCGACGACCGATTCCATGGTCGGGAAGCGTTCTCGATCGACGACGCCGTGGTACCACCCGGTGGCGGCGTAGGTCGGGAGATAGAGGACGTCGGGCAGGATGTTGCTGCGATCGAACCGCACGGTGCCGAACTCGAGCACGCTTGAGACGAGGACCACGCCGTTGAGGAACATGCCGTGGCCGTCCTGCAGCTCGTCCGCGAGCCACGCGGCTCGCGTGGTGCCGTAGCTCTCGCCCGCGATGAACTTCGGCGACCCCCACCGCTCGTGCCGCGTGGTCCAGAGCCGGATGAACTCCGCCACCGCGCGACCGTCGCGCTCGAGACCGTGGTAGTCGTGATGGTTCACGCCGTCCATGGCCCGGCTGTAGCCGGTGGTGACCGGATCGATGAAGACGAGATCGCTGCGATCGAGCAGCGTGGCCTCGTTGTCGACCAGCCGCCACGGCGGCGGAAGCAGCTCGCCTGCGTCGCCCATCTCGACGCGACGCGGTCCCCAGGCGCCCAGATGCAGCCAGACGGAACTCGACCCGGGGCCGCCGTTGAAGCAGAAGGTGACGGGTCGGTCCGAAGCGTCGGGCTCGGTCCAGCCGCCGTCGCCGTCGGGCACGAGGCGTTCGTATGAGGTGAAGAAGATGCGGGCCTCGACCGTGCCATCGGACTCCTTGAAGAGCGGCAGGGTGCCGGCGGTCGCGCGGTAGTGGATCGTCTCGCCGCCCTTGACGACCTCGTGCTCGGTGACGCTGTCGGCGTCGGGATAGAGGACGGGATCGATGCGATCGGCCGCGGCGGGGGCGTCGGATGCCGGGGCCGGGTCGAGGGCCGGGGCCGGCTCGTCCGCAGTCGCCGAGGCCGTGAGTGAGACCACCAGAAGCGGCACGGTGACCGGCGAGGTGAAGGCGACGATCAGGAACAGAGAGAGGACGACGTGTCGGATGACGTGCTGCATGGCGGCGATCGTACCGCCCCCCGACCATGGGGATCGACATCGAAAATTGTCGCCTGTCCCCATTTATGGCGGAGGCTGTCGCCCGTCCCCCGTGGTCTGCTCCCATGGCCGGTCGAAAATTGTCGCCTGTCCCCATTTATGGCGGAGGCTGTCGCCCGTCCCCCCTCGAGATTGGTCGCCTGCCCCCATTCGGCTCCTGGAGACGACACGACCCCGAGCCGGGTGGCTCGGGGTCGTGGATGTGTCCTGCGTCGTGCGTGCGGGGTCTCCGGGCCAGTCTTGATGACCCGATCGATCAGCGATCAGGGACACGCACCCCACTGCGTGAGCAGCACGCCGAGGTCCGGTCCGCCGACCGTGCCGTCGCCGTCGAGGTCCGCCTCGCAGCCCGCACACCCGCCCCACTGGGTCAGCATGAAGCCGAAGTCGCTGCCCCCGACGACCCCGTCGCCGTCGAAGTCGGCCGGACAGTCGTTCCCGCCACCATCCTCGAACTCGATGATGTACGCCCACATCGGGAAGTCCGCGGGCAGGTCGTTGAAGAGCGGCTGCGGTCCCTCGCCGTTGAGGCTGAAGAACTGGCCGACCGGTCCGTCGCCGCTCGGCTCCCCGGGATACCACGGGCTCTCGACCAGTGGCTCGCCGGTGATCCACTGCCAGGTGCCGCCGACATTCTCCAGACCGACCAGCGGGCCGCGGTTGGCATCGAAGGTGTTCGCGGGCTGCTCCCAGAGTGACAGGAAGACACCGAGGTTGTCGAACACCCACAGGCGCTCGGCCTCGGTCTCCATGGTCACCAGATGTCCGCCCGCCTTCTCCGCGAGTTGGCGTGCGGTGTTCCAATCCACCTGCGGGTACGCGATGACCCCCTGATACCGGTGCCCGTTGCCGCCGTCGGCCGTCTCCCAGACGACGCCGTCGGCGATGCCGGGATCGCTCTCCCACTCCACGAGCACCTGACCGAAGTCGCTGTCGAAGCAGTCGTTCCACTCGCCGTTGGGATAGAACTCGCCGAAGTCCTCCGGCGCGGGGTTGTCGTTCGGCTCACCCGCCCGCCAGTTGGTCCAGTCGAGCGGCTCGCCGGTGGTCCATCCCCATCCCCCAGCGGGCTCGGGGCCGAAGGGATCCTGCACGAGGGCGAAGCCGCACCGCGCGTACGTTCCCGGCTCGCTCACCCGGACGAAGTCGGTGATGAATGCCGTTTCCTCGGGACTTGTCGCGGAGGCGAGCGTGCCCCCCACCGCGGCGGCCGCGGCCTGGAGGTCGGCGTGCGTCGATCCCTCCG
>JAUIHC010000258.1 GCA_030432455.1 Phycisphaerae bacterium
CATACTGGACGCCCCCGAGGTCGAGCAGGGTGTAATCGTCGCGGACCATGTCCACAATGAGATCGACGTCGCTCGTTTCGGTCGCCTCGCCTCGGGCCACGGATCCGAAGACCCGCACCCGACGCACACCAAGTTCGCGCAACTCGTCGCGATGCGCGTCGATGATCGACTTGAGCGTGTCGAAGTCCATGCCGCGCATCCTAGCCGCGGTGGTCGTTGATTCAATCACGAATCATTCCCGGAAGGCCCCCGGGGGGAGTCGAGATGCCGGAACCGTATCACGCGCCGGGGCCGATCCCGAAGGTCGTGCGGAAGTTCGTGCATGTACCAACGCCTGACCTGGCACCGTGCTCAAGAGTCGGGGCGCCTGCCCGGACGGTTGAGCTTTCGCTCGATGGTTGAACATTCCATGGCCGACCACGCGGCCCGGTCCTCTACCGGTCGCTCCCCTCATCGTCGCCATCGAGCTCCACCAGCAACGATCGAACATGAAGGATGAGTTGAGGAAGATCGCTACGGACCGTTCGGTGCAACTCGTCGGGCGCCATTCGGTGGTAACCGTGCGCGATCACATTGCGCATCCCGATCATCGCCGACCACGGGTGGTCGGCGCCGAGGTTGACGCCCGCATCTCGAAGCCTCGCCACCGATTCACCGATCCTGAGCACGCACATCGCAACGCCATCGATCACGGCATCTTCGCGCATGAACGTCTCCAGCTCCCGATCACCGAGATATCGGAGGGCTCGTTCCGCCGCGTCGAGGATGTCGCGATACCGATCCTCAGACGATCTCGGCGACATCGCGGAGATCGACCTTGATGGACTCACGGAAGGCGCTCGCGTCGGTGATGGACCTCGTCTCACTCAGATCGACCTTCACCCCGCACCACTCCTGAAGCGCATACTGGACGCCCCCGAGGTCGAGCAGGGTGTAATCGTCGCGGACCATGTCCACAATGAGATCGACGTCGCTCGTTTCGGTCGCCTCGCCTCGGGCCACGGATCCGAAGACCCGCACCCGACGCACGCCAAGTTCGCGCAACTCGTCGCGATGCGCGTCGATGATCGACTTGAGCGTGTCGAAGTCCATGCCGCGCATCCTAGCCGCGGTCATCGTTGATTCCATCACGAATCATTCCCGGAAGGCCCCCGGGGGAGTCGAGATGCCGGAACCGTATCACGCGCCGCGGACGATTCTGGAAGTCGTGCGGAAATTCTGGCAGATCCACCTATCCACCTGGATGCTTCTCGAACACTCAGCTCACTCGACGGACGAATACATCACCAAGCGGCATGAGCGCGTCGATGTCGCCTGCGTCGGCGAGCGCCTGTACACGTTCCAGATGAGCCACAGTCTCGGGAGTGAACGCGTGCTCGGGCTCCTCGTCGCCGACGTGCGAATCATCATCGGTCATCACATCGATCCGATACGCCGGAACCCTGACTCGTACGACGCAGGTTTCGGCGTGGATCCACTGTTCGATCTGTTCCTGAACTCTGTTCGACATGGTGGTCCGAGGTCTCGATTCTGGCTCGCGGCACATCCGCGTGACGAGGTTCAGGCGGATCTTCGACCGCGACGGCGTTCCGGCACGAAGGCGGTCACAAGCCGCGCTTCCTGCTCAAGCACCACCCAGGACCACACCGCACACAACGTTCGACCGTCCGGAAGCACTCCATGACACTCGGCGGTCGGATGCGGGAGCCGGTGAGGGTGTTCGAACCAGATCCTAGCAGTCAGCGTGACATCCACCACCTGCCAGAGCGGAATCCGACGACTTCTCAGACGCTCGGTCGCATGGCGAGTCACCAGAAAGCGGCCATCGCCGACTGCACGAAGAAGATCCTGACGCCAGGGTCGCATGGTCGCGACGGTACGTACCACCGAACGCCATCCCTGAAAGCGTGCGGAATTCCTCATGTCGCGCGGAAAGGCAGTCCCCCACGCTCGCCCCCACTACTCCGGACACGGTCCCCACGCCACGAAGAGTTGCGCAAGATCCGAGCCGCTCGTGGTGCCGTCTCCATCGAGGTCCGCGGCGCTCGTGCCCCAGGCCTGGAACAACAGGCCGAGGTCGATGCCATTCACCACGCGATCGATGGCAAGATCCGCCGGGCACGGTGAGAGATCCTCCACGATCGCGATCGTCGTCGCGCCGCCGACGGTCAGGTCGCGGATCGGCTGTCGTGCGGACCCGAGATCGACAGGCACCGAGCACTGGCCGTACTCGTTCCATCCCCAGCAACGCACCGAGCCGTCCGCGAGTCGCACCGCGGAGTGCGCGCTGCCCGCGGCGATCTCGATCACCGGATTCTCCGGCGTGCCGATGCCGACCGGGATCGCGCACTCGCCACGGCCGTTGAAGCCCCAGCAGCGGACTGCACCATCCTCGTGCAGCACCATGGAGAAGTTGTCGCCCGCCGCGACCTGCACCACCGGATTCCACGGCGTGTTGACATCCGCGGGCACCGTCGCCTGTCCGTGATAGTCGTGCCCGAATCCGAAGACCGTGCCCATCTCGGTGAGCACCAGCGTGTGCCCGAACGCGACACTCACCTGCGTCGCGCGATATCCCGGTTGCCCGACGATCCCGGGCACCTCGCACTGTCCGTAGACATTCTGACCCCAGCAGATGACCGAACCATCCGCAAGCACCGCGGCGGCATGGTGCTTTCCCGCGTCGAGGTCGATGATCGCGTGCGTCGGATCACCGAGGAACGACGGCGGATCGCACTTGCCGTAGCTGTTCGAGCCCCAGCACGCGAGCGTGCCGTCCTCGACGAGGGCGACGTTGAAGTCGGAGCCCGCCTCGACCCGCTGCACGCGGCGACCGGGCGTGCCGAGATCCTCGGGCGGCGAACTCTGGCCGACCATGTCGAGTCCCCAACACGCGATCGTGCCGTCGGCCCGTCGTGCGACGACGTGCGATCCGAGTCCGCTGGCGCCGGTCGTCACCTCGACGAACGGGCTTCCGGTGTTCAGATCAAGGGGCGGCCGACACTGCGCCGCGGCGTTCGAACCCCAGCAGACGATCGAGTCGTCCTCAAGAAGCGCGATCGAGTGCATCTCGCCCGCGGCGATCGCGACCGCGCGGCGACCGGTGGTGCCGACTCCGGCGGGCACGCTGCACTGGCCGGACTCCGACCAACCCCAGCACCGCACCTCGCCGTCTTCGAGCAACGCCATCGTGTGGAACGACCCGGCTGCCACCGCGACCGCCCGGCGGCCGGGGTCGCCGATGTCGTCCGGCACGGTGCACTGACCGGAAGTGTTCAGGCCCCACGCCCAGACCGTGCCGTCAGCGGCGAGGGCGACCGCGTGATACTCGCCCACGGCGACCTGTGTCGCGGGCTCGCCCCACTCGCCGACCTCGACCGGGATGTTCGCCTGCTGGAATCGGTCGTCGCCCCAGTGCACGAGATCGCCCCAGGCCGTGCGGGCGATCGTGAAGCAGTTGCCGGCATCGACCTCGACGACTCGATTCACACCGTCGCCGAGACCGTCGGGAACCACCAGCGCCCCGAACGCTTCCGCGCCCCACGCGACGGCGCCGCCGGACGCGAGGGCTGCGACCGTGTGGTAGCGACCGACGGACAGCGACACGACGGTCTGATCGCCAGTCCCGACGCCCGCGGGCACATCGAGTCGCCCGAAGCCGTCCACGCCCCAGAGTTCGATCGAACCGTCCTCGAACCGCACGCCGCTCACCACGCCGATCCCGCCGCCGCCCGCATCGACCTCGACGATCGGTGAGGTGGGAAGCTCGACGGAGGCGGGAGGCCGGCACTCGTCGGAGTCGTTGCGACCGAAGCAGGCGAGGCGACCGTCGTCGAGCAGCACGATCGAGTGTGCCCAGCCCGCCGCGACCCCGACCGGTCGATCCTCGGACTCCAGACTGCGGTTGAAGCCGATCTCGCCGTAGAAGCGGAACGGCGAGTCCTCGGCCGGGGCCGTCGGACTCGCCGCGATGGTGGCGATCAGGATGGAGAGGGTGGTCCGTGAGACCGGGGAGATCAGGGAGATCGGGGTCGATCCGACATGCGGCATCGCGGTGTCCTTTCCCGCGACGCGTAGCCCCCACACTTCCCGGAATCCACGCCTCGCGTGCGCACAGGTTCAGGCCATTGAAGATCGGCGTAAAGATATTGTCAAGATGAATGTTCAGGCATTGACGAGCCATGGGGGTTCTGTCCCAAGGTCGCAAGTCGGACAACCACGACGCATCCCGATCGTTTCCACGACCGCTCGTCACGCACCCGGATGTGATTGATCTGAACGACTCACGCGGTCTGCGCGGGCGTCAGGAGTCGGTGAGCCAGCGTCGCAACCACGCCTTCGACCACAGCCAGTCGTCGTAGACGGTGCGGGTCGAGATGCCGAGGATCTCGGCGACCGTGGCGACATCGAGGCCCACCATGAACCGCAATCGAACCACGTCCGCAGCTCGCGGATTCACGGCCGAAAGCGCTTCGATCGCCGCAAGCAGCCGATCGAGCGACTCCACGGCACCATCGTCAAGACGGGCAAGTCCGCCGTCCGTGAGATCGAACACCGCATCGTCGAAGGAGACGCGGCCGACATGGCCACCACGCTTGCGGGCGGATCGGGCGCGGCCACGATCGACGAGCAGCCGCCCCAGCGTGGTCGCGATCGCGGCGAAGAAGTGCGCCCGGTTCTGGAACGGAAGTCGGGGCGACGAACCCCGTCCGTGCAGACGAAGCCAGACCTCGTTGACCAGTGCGGTCGGCTCGAGGGTCGGAGCGTGCTCGCGGGCGATGGCGGCGGACGCCATGCGACGGACCTCCTCGTGGACCCGGGTCCAGAGGACGCCGACCGCGGTCTCGTCGCCGCCGGCAATGAGCTGGAGCAGTCGTGTGATGTCGCCCGGTGCGGAACTCATGTCGGGAGCGTAGTCGGTGTCTCCAAAGGTGCACGCCCGGGGGTCCGGGGGTCCCGCCTCCTCGCCTGCCGTCTCTCGGTTTCCCCCACA
>JAUIHC010000259.1 GCA_030432455.1 Phycisphaerae bacterium
GCATGTCGCTGGCGAACTGGCGGATTCAGGGCTACGCGGGAACCGCCGCAAGGGACCGGACCGTCCGCGGGAAGCTGCGGATCTCGGCCGACCACAAGCCGTTCGCCGCGGGCCTCAAGACCGGCCTCCGGGTGGCCGAGGCGGTGAACCTCGCCCGCATGGTCGCCACCACGCCCCCGAACGTCTGCCACCCCGCGTGGATCGCGAAGCAGGCGAAGGCCCTCGCCAAGGCGACCCCGGGCCTGAGCTGCACCGTCATCGATGCGAGGAAGGCCGCCGAACTCGGCATGGGCGGCATCGTCAACGTCGGCAAGGCGAGCGAGATCCCGCCGTGCCTCGTGCAGCTCGAATGGAAGCCGACCGCCGCACGCGGCAAGGGCAGGGGATCGGCGTCGAAGTCCGCGGGCGGCGACCACCTCGTGCTGGTCGGCAAGACGATCACCTACGACACCGGCGGCTACTCGCTGAAGATCTCCAACGGCATGAAGGGGATGAAGTACGACATGTGCGGCGGCGCCGCCGTGCTCGGGGCGATGAAGGCGATCGCCGACGCCAAGCATCCCGTTCGGGTGACCGCCCTGCTCCCCGCCGCCGAGAACATGGTGTCCGACGAGGGCTACCGCCCCGACGACGTGATCACGATGTACGGCGGCACGACGGTCGAGGTCACCAACACCGACGCCGAGGGGCGTCTGGTGCTCGCCGACGCCCTCGCCTACGCGTGCGACAGGTTGAAGCCGACCGCGATCATCGACCTCGCGACCCTGACCGGCGGCGTGGTCGTCGCCCTCGGCCACTTCTCAGCCGGTCTCTTCTGCGAGGACGACGGCCTGCGAGGCGCGATCGAGTGCGCCGCGCAGGGCACCGGCGAGAAGGTCTGGCGGCTCCCGGTCTGGCAGGAGCATCGCGACTTCATGCGGTCGCCGATCGCGGACATCCTGAACTCGAACCCGAAGCGAGCGGCCCATCCCATCCAGGGTGCGGCGTTCCTGTCGTACTTCGTGGACGAGGACGTGCCGTGGGCGCACCTCGACATCGCGGGCGTGGCGAACATGGACGAGCACCCCGTCACCGGCGCGGGCGCCAGCGGCTGGGGCGTTCGACTGCTGCACGATCTCGTGGCCGGCATGGGGTGATGGCGGGATCGCCGTCCCCCGCTCACCTGCCGTCCTGCCCTCCCGATCCCGGCGTCGGCGTCGCTCCCCGCTCGCCGGCCTCGATCTGGTGGATCTTCGCCACGCGGCGGGTGTGACGGCCGCCGTCGAAGGGCGTGTCCATCCAGGTCTCGACGATCCGCTTGAGCAGCGTCTGGCCGAGCATGTCGGCGCTCATGCACAGGACGTTCGCGTCGTTGTGACTGCGGGAGAGACGGGCGCTGAGTTCGTCGAGCGCGAGCGCCGCGCGGACCCCCACGACCTTGTTCGCCGCGATGCACATGCCGATGCCGGTGCCGCAGACGAGGATGCCCCGATCGGCCTCGCCGCGGCGGATCGCATCGGCGACCAGCCACGCGCGGTCGGGATAGTCGCAGGGACCGTCCTCGTCACCGTCCGCGAGCTCGGCCACCTCGTGGCCGATCCCCGCGAGATACGGAACGAGCTCGTCGATCGCCTGTCGTCCACGGTGATCACAACCCAGAGCGATTCTCATCGACACGGTCTCCTGTCTGTCCGATCCCCCCCCCGACGAACGATCCGCGGTCACCTCGATCAGCCCGGCGAGGGGGCGAGCATCTCCCGGAGTCTCGCGGGGATGACCCGGTCGAGTCGGTCGGCGACGCGATCGTATGCCGGTTGGCCCCGGCCGATCGGATCCTCGATGTCGGCGTCGGCATCGACCCGCTCGATCGGCGTGTCGCAGCCCGGCCCGGCCAGATGACGGGCCGCATCCACATGACCCGCCGTCATGCCAAGGACCAGGTCCGCGTTTCGGATCATCTCCGGCGTCAGACGCTTGCTGACCCCCTCGGCCTCGATGCCCCGCCGTTCCAGCGCGTCGGCGCTCTCGGGCGAGATCGGGATGCCGTCTGCGGCAAAGACCCCCGCGGACGCGACGAACAGGTCGGGCTCCACCCCGTCGATCCGCCCATGGCGGACCAGATGGCGGGCGATGCCCTCGGCCATCGGCGAGCGGCAGGTGTTCCCGGTGCAGATGAAGAGGACGGTCCGCATGAGCCGCATGCTACCTCGACGACCGAAACAACCGCTCGCGCGATACATTGTCGGGGACCACACTCCCAAGGAGGTCTCGTTGGAATTCCTCGAATTCGACCGTGCGTGGCGTACCCTCTCGGACGAGGATGTCGTCACCCTCACCGGCGACGCCCCCGCCGACCTGGCGGCTCTGCAGATCGACTACGACGAGCGGCGTGCGGCCCATCGCACCATCTTCGCCGCCCATCCGGATCATGAGACGGATGTCGCCGACGCGGAAGTGCTCGACATCCCCCGCGACCGTGCGGGCGAGGTCCTGGAGCACATCCTCCACAAGCTGCATCTGGCTCCCCTGCTCATCCTCCCGATCGGACGGTGGCGGGCCGTGTTCGATGTCGTCACGCCGGTCCTCACCGAGAACGAGCAGTGGGTCGCCATCGACTCCGCGGCCACGGTCGAACTGAACACCCGCGATCCGCTGGTCTGCGAACTTCGCGATCTGCACCTTCTGCGGGCGGTGGTCGAGGCGGTGCTCTCCGAATCGGAGTCGCTCGAACAGGGCATCTCGATCGCGGCGGTGCAGGCCCCGCTCCTCGTCGAGATCGAAGCCTCGGGCGGCGTCCTGCTCACCATCGGCAACGAGAGCCTCGCCGACGAGGTTCGCGCGGTCGCCCGGGCGTTCATGGCTCCCTGAGCCTTCCGCCTCTCACACCGTCGTGCACCGCCACGGGGTCCGCGGACGGCGCTGCGTCAGGCGACGACGCGAGCGCCGTTGGTCTCGTAGGCCGCTCCGCAGGCCAGGCAGTCCGACGCCGCCGAGGCATCATCCGACAGCGACTGGCCGCATCCCGGGCAGACCCGGCCCCGGATGAGCCCGCGGGCCAGCCATCGCTCGGACGCCTGCAGCACCTGCCAGAGCCCCACCGCCGGGATGAGGGCGAAGATCGAGAAGAGAAGGGTCAGAATCCCCACCACCGGGATCAGGAAGCACACCGCGAAGGTGAGCAGGAAGAGCCCGAGGTACAGGAGGAAGACCGTCACCGGATAGACCTCGTTGATCCAGCGGACGATGCGGTAGGGGATCATGCCGGGAGTCTAGGGGGAGGGGGAGGGGGAGGGGAGAGCGAAGAGGGGGAGGGGAGAGCGGGCAACGGGACCGGGTTCGTGGGGGGCGGGGTCGGCGATTCGATGATGGCGGGCTGACAGGTCATCCACCGCCACCCTCCCTTGTGCCCGCGACCGGGATTTCACGCTCCAAACCGCTACACTTGGCGTTTCCCACGGGGCCGATGACGGCCTCGTCGCGCCCCCCGGCCCGGTGGAGCCCCCTCTGATGAAGCTCGTCTGCAGTCGTGATGCCCTCGCCGAAGCCCTCGCCGTCGCCGGCAGCGTCGTGGTCAGTCGCACGCCCGCACCGGTGCTGTTGTGCCTGAAGCTCGAGGCGAAGGACGGCCTGCTCACCGTCTCGGCGACCGACACCGAGATCGGCCTCGTGCTCGGCGTCGCCGAGGTGGACATCCGCGAGGAGGGCGCCGCCCTCATCCCCGCGGACAAGCTCAACCAGATCGTGCGGGCGAGCGGTGACGACGCACTCACCATCGAGGTGGACAAGAACGTCGCCAACATCAAGGGCAAGGACTCGAAGTTCAAGGTGTTCGGCTTCGACCCGGCCGAGTTCCCCGGCGTGCCGACCTTCGAGGAGGGCGAAGCCGAGTTCGAGTCGTCTGCGGGCATCCTCCGCCGCCTCATCGGACGAACGGTCTTCGCCACCGCGGTCGAGAACAGCCGCTACGCGATCAACGGCGTGCTCCTCGAGCGGAAGGGACGGAACCTGCGACTGGTCGCGACCGACGGTCGCCGTCTCGCGGTCGCCCGCGGCGAATGCTCCTCCCATGCCGACGCGGACGCGTCGTCGATCATTCCCACGAAGGCGCTCAACGTCCTCAGCCGCCTCATGAGCGATCCCGACGAACCCGTCCGGGTGCGTCGCGACCGCAACCAGATCCTCTTCCAGGTCGGCGACGGCCCGGGTGCTCCGGTCCTCTCCAGCAACCTCGTCGAGGGCTCCTTCCCTCCGTTCGAGGATGTCATCCCCAAGGACCAGGACAAGCGGGTCGAGTTCGACGCCGGAGCGCTCACCTCGGCGGTGCGACGGGCGGCGCTGCTCACCAACGAGGAGAGCAAGGGCGTGCGACTGGCGTTCGCCGACGGCAGCCTCACCCTGTCGAGCCGGGCCCCGGAGATGGGCGAGGCGGAGATCCGGGTGGACGCCGCGAGCTATCAGGGTGACCCGATCGAGATCGGCTTCAACCCGGCGTACCTCACGGAAGCGCTCAAGCACGCGGACGCCCCGTCGGTGCTGATCGAACTGAAGGCCCCGAACAAGCCGGGCGTCATCAAGGTCGACGGCGACTTCACCTATGTGGTGATGCCGGTGAGTCTTACTTGAGCGCGGCGGCAGACCCGCAAGGGGTCTGCCTTGCTTTCGTGTGGCGTTGACGAGGTGCGGTGTCGAGCCGAGAACGCGGACCGCTGGTCGGGCGGTGGCGCCGCTGATTGACGAACAACCTTCCGGTCGCGCGGCGGAGGCCCCGCAAGGGGGCCTCCTTGCTTTCGTGTGGCGTTGACGGGGTGCGGTGTCGAGCCGAGAACGCGGACCGCTGGTCGGGCGGTGGCGCCGCTGATTGACGAACAACCTTCCGGTCTCGCGGCGGAGGCCCCGCAAGGGGGCTGAACGATCTTGAGCGCTGCGCGTGGGCCGTTCGGCCCATGCTCGCTGTGTCGGGGGTTGGCGCGTCTGAACGTGCGGACGACTTGCGCACCACGCGAGTC
>JAUIHC010000260.1 GCA_030432455.1 Phycisphaerae bacterium
CGTCCTCGTCGGCGAGGTCTGGATCTGCGGCGGTCAGTCGAACATGGAGTGGACGGTCGACGGGTCGAGTGATCCCGCCGCCGAGAAGGCCACCGCCGATCGCCCGACGCTCCGGCTCATCAAGGCCCCGCACATCACCGCCAATCGACCGCAGGCGGACATCGACGCGGCGTGGACGGTGTGCACTCCCGAGACCGTCGGGGCCTTCACCGCGGTCGGGTACGCCTTCGCTCGTCATCTGCAGGATGAACTCGACGTGCCGATCGGTCTGCTCTCGATCAACTGGGGCGGCACCCGCATCGAGCCGTGGATCTCGAACGAGTCGCTCATGGCCGCCGGCCTCTCCCGCGAGGCGATGGCCACGCAACTCGACGCGATCGCCGCGTTCGAGTCGATGAGCGAGGCCGAGCGGTTCGATGCCGAGGAGACGGCGCGGCTCGAGCACGCCCGGAACACCGCGAACTACATCGACCGTCAGCTCGCGGCCGATCGCGGCATCCAGGACAAGGTGATCTCGACCGGCTTCGATGACGCCGACTGGGCGGCCGTCGAGCTTCCGCAGGTCTGGAGCGTGGGAGACGCGTCGCTTCGGAACTTCGACGGAGGCGTCTGGTACCGGCGGACGATCGAGGTTCCCGAGAACTGGAACGGCCGCAACCTGCTGCTCGAACTCGGCCGGATCGACGACAGCGACGTCGTCTGGTTCGACGGGGTCCGGGTCGGTTCGACCGTCGAGGCGTGGTCGACCATGCGGCGGTATCGCGTGCCCGGCCCGATCGTGAAGCCCGGGCCGCGGACGATCACGGTGCTCTGCATCGACTCCGGCGGTGAGGGCGGATTCGCCGGCCCGGGCGACGCCATGAAGATCGGCGTAATCGATCGCATGGCGGCGGATCCCGCGTTCGTGCGACTCGACGGCACGTGGCGCTGGCGGAAGGGCGGGGCGCATCAGGGCTCTCGTCCGGGACCGGCCCCGACGGCGGCGCAGGCGCCCGGCATGCAGCGGACCGACTACTCGGCCCTGCACAACGGGATGATCCGTCCGTTTGCGCCGTACGGGGTCCGCGGTGCGATCTGGTATCAGGGCGAGTCCAACGCGGGCGAACCGGGGCGCTACCACGAGTTCATGCCGATGCTCGTCGAGGACTGGGGCCGGGTCTTCGAGCGGGAGGATCTCCCGTTCGGCATCGTCCAGCTCGCCGCGTTCAAGGCGTTCAAGCCCGAGCTTCCCGTCGAGGACGACTGGCCGCTTCTGCGCGAGGCGCAGTCCGCGACCGCGGCGGCGATGCCCAACGTCGGGATCGTGGTCACCACCGACATCGGCGACGCTCGCGACATCCATCCCCGCAACAAGCGGGAGGTCGGCCGTCGTCTGGCGGGGTGGGCCCTGCATGACCACTACGGTCGCGACCACGATGCGCAGGCCGGTCCCCGGGTGGTCGGGTGCTCGAAGGTCGCGGTTCCGGACGGGGTCTCGGTCGCGGTGCCGACGCGGGCGATGCGGCTCGAGGTCGCCGACGCGATGGGTGGCCTGAAGACGCGGGACGGCAAGGCGCCCGACGGCTTCGCCGTGCAGGGGCCGAGCGGCCGCTGGCACTGGGCCGAGGCGCGCGTGGTGGACGGCGGGACGGCGATCGTCGTCTGGACCGACGTCGTGCCCGATCCCGTCGCGGTGGCGTACGCGTGGCAGAACAATCCGGTGCGAGCGAACGTCGTCGGGGGCACGGGGCTGCCGCTTGATCAGTTCCGAGGCCGGTGCGACTGACGACGGGCACGGCATTCGGGGGGCGAACGCCCACGAACGGACATTCCAAGTCACTCGCCGCACTCCGACGCTTCCCTGGCGTCGGGGTGGCGGCTACGTTCACGGCTTCGAGATCGAGGTGCTTGGAAGGGTGAACATCGCGTTCGTCGATGATCGCCCGGGGAGGTCGGGGTGGTCCCGATCGCGAGCATCATCGGATCTTGTGTGATCTCGTCGGATCATCGAATCGGTCTCGAGGTGAGCCGATCCGAGATCGAGGGAGCCGCGGCGTTCGGGTGGGCGTCGCATCGACAACAAGCCTCCTTTCCGGGGGGCGACAGGAGGATCTTCGACGATGAAGACCATCAATGGAATGGCCGCCAAGGCGGTCGGCGCTGTCCTCGTGGCCATGGCATCCGCGTCCGTGGCGCGAGGGGAAACCATGACGCTCACCTTCGAGAGCGTGTCACCCGGCCGGGTGGTGGACTGGTCGCTGAACTACGGAGGGAGCGGAAGCACGACGGGGGGCGTCTACAACTGGGCGGGCGGCGTGAGGACGTTCTGCGTGCAGCTCGAGGAGAACATCGCGTTCGGTCAGACGGTGACGTATGGCGTGGTGGATCCGTCGCAGGTGCCCGACGGCGGCGCGGGCAACGACCCGACGCAGCCGAACGAGATGGGGGCGACCAAGTCGCTGCAGGTTCAGACCGCGTATGCGTTGTGGTGGGGCGAGTCGATGATGGCGAGCCAGGATCTCTCGGCAGCCTTTCAGGTCGTCATCTGGGAGATCAGCCACGAGCAGGGCGGCATGAGCGGTGGGTACCAGATCGACACCGGCTCGGCTCGGTTCGCAAGCAACTCCGCGGTGGAGAATCAGGCGACGGCGTGGCTTGACGAGATCAACACCCGGACGCTGACGGGGGGGCTGCTGGGATTCTCGCAGCTCCGGGGCCTGACGAACCTGGATCGTCAGGATCAATTGATCGTGGTGCCGGGGGCGGGCTCGATCGCCGGGCTCGCGGGGATCGCCATGATGGGGCGGCGGCGTCGCCGCGGCTGAACCCCGCGGCTGAACCCTCAGAAGAGCAGAGCAGTGTGTGAAGACAGAAACAGCCCCGCCGACAAGCGTCGGCGGGGCTGTCGATCTGAAGGGCGGACCGTCGAAATCGGGGACACCCACCAACACGGCGCCAACCCAGCACGAAATCGAGGACACCCACCAACCGGTCGCAATCGAAATCGGGCGTCGAAATCGGAGCGAAATCGGGGACACCCACCAACACGGCGTCGTCAATGCGTCGAAATCGGGGACACCCACCAACCGGCGTCGTCATCGGGCCGCCGTCACTGGCGCCGTCAATCGTGGACACCCACCAACACGGCGCCAACCCAGAGCATCCGTCAGCCTCGTCATGGGGCTCTCGATCAAGTCACGCCCAAGGACACCCAGGAACATCTCGTTCGGAACGCTCGAGGGAATCCTGCGGTCAAGAACTTTCGCCCGACTCTTCAGAGGACCTCTGGCGGTTGATACTGTCGCCGTCAAGGGCCGCAGAAGAGGACTTTGACGCGACATGGCGACACCAAGAGGACGAATCGTCAACGAGGAGGAGGTTGGGACGTACCACTGCATCAGCCGATGTGTCAGGCAGGCGATGCTTTGCGGGCAGGAGTACGAGCATCGAAGGGACTGGATCGAGCATCGCATCGCCGAGCTTCAGGAAGCGATGGCGATCGACGTCACGGCGTGGCACGTCATGTCGAATCACATGCACCTGGTCGTCACCAATCGCCCGGATCTGGTGCGGTCATGGTCCGATCGCACAGTGGCTGAGCGATATCTGCGAATGTGTCCGGGTCGGTGGAAGCGTCGCCGCAAGGGCATCGCCGATCACGAGCCGTCCACCGAGGATGAGATCGCCGAGATCACGAACGACCCGTGCAGAGTCGAGGTCTTGCGGAAACGTCTCTCGAGTCTGAGTTGGTTCATGGCCCGACTCAAGGAGCAGATCGCTCGGCGGGCGAACCTGGAGGATGGTTGCACCGGCTGCTTCTGGGAAAAGCGATTCCGTTCCGTGAAGGTTCTGGATCGCCCGTCGCTGCTGGCGACATCCACGTATGTGGATCTCAACTCGGTCCGGGCAGGGATCGTCGATCGGCCCGAGGACTCATCGCATGGCTCGATCTCCGAACGGGTGGCGATGCTGATGGGTCATTCGCGACGAACCGAGATCCGCCTGGAGCCGGCGCCGCATGACGACGAAGCGAGTTATCTCTCGCATGTGGACGCCTGGGGACGCGTCCTCATCGGGGGGAAAGGAAGCATTCCAGAGTCTCTGCCGCCGATACTGGAGCGACTCGAACTCGATGAACGTCGTTGGATCGACTTGCTGCGATCGGACTGGAGCACCCGCCGCGGGACCGCGATCGGGAGTCCGGAAGCGAAGCGACTCGAGGCCGAGCGTCGCCGCGGGCGCTGGTTGATCGATCCGCTGTCCAACTGACGCACGATCGCACGTCGATCCATCCGAGGACGACCATCAACCGCGGCCCACGCTGGTGGAGCGGGGCGTTGTCATGCGCGGATGTACGAATGCCGAATCGTCGCGGGTGAAGAATCGCCGATGCGGTCGCCTGAATGGTCACGCAAGGGACGATGAGACGCGGCAGGCCGACCGTAGAAGTGTCCTGATGTTGCTTCCCGGCGAGCTTCGCAGGGGCATTGGCGGCCACAGTCGGTGGGTGTCCCCGACTTGGGACGCCCGACCTGTGGCGACCCCAACCCCCGGCTTGGATTTCCCGCTGACCTGGGCCGAGTTGGTGGGTGTCCTCAACTTGAGTTGGAACTTGAGTCGGTGGGTGTCCCCGACTTGGGACGCAGTCGGGGACGCAGTCGGTGGGTGTCCCCGACTTGGGACGCCCGACCTGCGACGACACCCAACACGGCAACGCCGCGGGGAGGCGAAGCCTTCCCGCGGCGTGAGGTGGGCGATATTGGACTCGAACCAACGACCTCTGCTATGTGACAGCAGCGCTCTAGCCAACTGAGCTAATCGCCCGACTGGCCTCCGATCTCCGGAGGATCACGAAGTATACCGACCCCTCGCCTCTCGGCAACGCTGTCGGCCGATCTCCGCCCCCCCCAACTCTCCCAGCTCCTCTTCGGAACCCCGTCACCACCGCAACGACCACTCCCACTCCCACTCCCACTCCCGCTCCCACTC
>JAUIHC010000261.1 GCA_030432455.1 Phycisphaerae bacterium
CGGCGATCGCCGAGTCGATGGTGCCCTTTGACCTCGAGGCCAGCGTGCTGGTGGTGCGAGGCGTCGATGGCGAGACCCGCACCTGGACGCCGTCCCGAAATCACCACGCGGGCGGCATCCTGCGCCGGAGCGTGGTGCCCGACCCCGCGATCTCCGCCCTCGCGGCGGACGCGATGCGACGGCACGCCACCACGATCGCGACGGCACTCGACCACATCGGCGTGCTGGCGGTCGAGTTCTTCGTGATCGGCGACGACGTGCTGGTCAACGAGATCGCCCCGCGGGTCCACAACAGCGGCCACCTCACGATCGAGCATGCCGAGACGAGCCAGTTCGAGAACCACATGCGGGCGGTCGCCGGGCTTCCGCTCGGCTCGACGGCCCCGCGGTTCGCCCACGCGACGATGCTCAACGCGATCGGCGGCCGCCCCGACGCCGACGCCCTCTCCGCGAACGCGGTGCGGATCATCGACGAGCACGGCGATCCGCAGGCGGACGCATCGACCGGCGGCGCGTTCTGGCACGACTACCGGAAGTCGCCACGAGCGGGCCGCAAGATCGGGCATCTCACGGTGGTCGGGGGGGTGGCCGATGCGACGCGTATCGAGGGGTTGGCGTCGATCGTGCCGGGGAGTCGAGAGTAGAAAGTAGAGAGTAGAAAGTAGAGAGTAGAGAGTAGAACGTGGAGGGTGGCGCGTCGGGGTCCGTTGCGTTCGGCGACTGGGGGGTTCTTCGATCGGCCCGATGTCCCTGCACCAGCGTCACCCGATCATCTGCTCTTCTGTTCAGCGGCGTTCGTCGAAGGTGTGAGCCCGAGGCGTCGGCGCGTCACCTCGATCGCGTCCGGGTGACGGTCGATGCCGATCGCTCGTCGCCCGGCGGCGACCGCCGCGACCAGTGTCGTCCCGCTCCCGCAGAACGGATCGATCACGAGCCCGCCGGGCGGGCAGCACGCCCGCACGAGCATGTCGAGCAGGGCCAGCGGTTTCTGGTCCGGCCAGCCGGTTCGTTCGTGCGACATGTTGTTGATCGAAGGGACATCGAGGACGTCGGTCGCCTTCTTGAGACGGCCCTGCAGCCGCCGACTGGTCGCCGGGACCATCGGCGGCTCGAACCACCGCGTCCCGCCCCGCCCGTAGTAGAGGATGTCGTCGTGCTTGCGGGCGAAGCGATCCGGCGCCGAGCCGCCGAGACCGTAGTGCCACACCAGATGATTCACGAACCGGTCGGCTCCGAAGATCTCGTCGAGCAGCACCCGCACCCGATGCGAACTCCGCCAGTCGACATGCACCAGAACCGCACCGTCGTCGGCGAGGACGCGGTGGATCGCACGAAGTCGCGCGTCGAGGAACTCGAGAAACGCCTCCAGCGACGGCCAGTGATCGTCGTAGCCGAGCTCGGCGGCATCGGGCCGAGCTCGTCCGCGACGACGCGACCCGGTCGCGAACGGCGGATCCGCGTAGACCAGGGACGCCGACCCCGCGGGCAGCGCGGCGAGCACATCGAGGCAGTCGCCCTCGATCACGCGAGCGTCGATGGGATCGGCGGTCATGCCCGCGGATGGTACGGAGTCGGACCCAAACGAACCGCCCCGCGGCCGGAGCCGCGGGGCGGGACGCCCTTGTACCCACCCGGCCCGATCCCTGCGGATCAGCCGGCCTCCGCCCGCGGGTGCGCCTTGTCGTAGGCGTCCCGCATCCGACGGTTGGAAAGATGCGTGTAGACCTGCGTGCTCGAGAGCGACTGGTGTCCGAGGAGCTCCTGCACCGATCGCAGATCCGCGCCGTTGTCGAGCAGGTGCGTCGCGAAGCTGTGTCGGATGGTGTGCGGACTGATCTCGGGATCCAGTCCGACCTCCTCGAGGTACTTGGTCACCTTGCGGCGGACCGAACGGCTCGAAAGCCGGCCGCCGTGCTTGTTCACGAAGAGCGGCATGCCCGATTCGGCCCGGAGCCCCGCCTCCGCGAGCTCGGAGTCGTGCATCGCGACATAGCGCCGCAGAGCCGCCAGAGCGTGCGAACCGAGCGGCACCACCCGCTCGCGGCGTCCCTTGCCGCGGATGAGGATCGCCTCGCCCGCGTCGTCGAGGTCCTCGCGGTTGATGCCGACGACCTCGCTGACGCGGATGCCGGTCGAATAGAGCGTCTCGAGGATCGCGCGGTCGCGGGCGCCCAGCAGCGTGGCGTCGTCCGGGGCGGCGAGGAGCTGCTCGATCTGCTCGACCGAGACCGCCTTGGGAAGTCGCTTCGCCTGCTTCGGCGTGCGGATCGCGAGCATCGGGTTCCGCTCGATGAGGCCCCGCTTCTCCATCCACTTGTGGAAGGAGCGGAGCGTGGCGATCTTCCGCGCGGTGGTCGCGGCGGAGTAGTCGCGGTCGGCCATCCAGCCGAGGAAGCCTCGGATGCGATCGACATCGGCCCCGAGCATGACGCCGGAGAGCGTCGACTCGTCGACCGGGGTGCCGGCCTCGCGGGTGGCCAGCGCCGCGGCTTCCGCGACGGCGTCCACGGAGAGCCCGAGCTCGTCCGCGAGGAACTCGCCGTACTGGCGGAGATCGAGACCGTAGCACCGGGCGGTGTACGGGCTGAAGTGCCGCTCGTCGACGAGGTAGTCGAGGAATCGCTGGACGAGGGGAAGCGTGTCGCTCATGTCGATGCACCTTGCCGGGCGGCGGCATGCCGCCCGCTGTCGTTCCTGTCGATCGAGTCGGGATTCCGGTTCGGTCCGGAAGCCTCGCTCTGGATATCGGTCCGCAGTGAAGGCAGGTTCAGTTCCCTTACCGGACAACGCGGAAATTCCGCCGCCCCCTCGCGACGGGTCGGCCACACCACCCTCGCAGGGCGGATGGACATGGTGGATCCTGGATGCGGGCCGAACGATCAGCCGCCGGAGCGGAGCCGGAGTCGCTCGCGTTCGACGAGTCCGGCGACGATCTGATCGGTGGCGAAACGCAGGTACCGATGAAACACCATCAGGTAGTAGCGCTCGGGCGGATCGAATCCGCCGGTGACATCGATGCGGGCGTCCGCATAGTCGCGCAGAACCCGCCGGGTCCCGTGATCCACGGCGTCGAGATCGACCACCAGATCGGTCACCGGACGAACCGTGCCGACCCCGGTCGCGGAGTCGGCGTCTCCCGTACGACCGTAGAGCGCCTGCGGATCGATCGAGGTTCGAAGTCGGGCGTCATCGCCGATCAGGAGCACGTTGGCCCCGAATCGCGGCGGGTCGTAGGGGTTCCACTGGGTGATGGTGCCGACCAGGATGCCGTCGACGCCGATCGTGGCGATCAGCTGTCGGGCGTCGGCCTCGCTTCGGACCTCGGCCATGCCGAGGGACGCCATCGCCGAGAGCGTGCGATCGAGCGGCACCGCGGCCCAGCCCTCGACCTGGTTGATCGAGGCGATGAGGTCGTCGGAGACCTCGGCCCGGGTCCGGGGATCGATGGCGACGCCGGACTCGTTGGCGAGTGGCGCGACCGCGATCACCGCGGCGTACGGGGCGACCGGCCGGACCGGGGTCCGCAGCGCCGGCGGGGTGGTGCGGCATCCGCCCAGAAGGGCCGACATCGCGACCGCGAGGCCGACGAGGCCGATCCGCCGACCCGGCGGCGTGGGTGTGAGGGGGCGTGCGATTGCCATGGCGTCCTGCCGAAGCGACCCCGGCAGGCCGGGATCGGGATGCTCGTCATCCGTACGATCCATTCCATCGGCCGATCTCTCGGGCGTGCAGGAGAAAACGAGGCCGCCCCCTCCGGGCGGCCTCGTCAGGCTCATTCGTCCACGGCCTTCGGCGGGGCGATCCCCGCTGCGGCCGATCTTTCCATTCAGTGTTCGTCGCCGTGATCACCGGCCCCGGCGACCGCGGCGGGTCCGCCGAAGGCGGACTCACCGGTCGAGACGGCCCAGATCACGTCGTGTCCCGCCCGGTTGCTGACGAAGTAGACCCGTCCGTCGCCGCCCCAGCAGGGCCGCAGGTTGCGGAAGCCACCCGAGGTCAGGGCGATCCGTCCGGTGCCGTCGGCCGCGATCGACCAGATGTCGGACTCGACGGGCATGCCGTCGGGGGAGACCGTCGGATCCGAGACGGTCGTGTACGCGATCCGCGAACCGTCGGGCGACCAGGTCGGGTGCATGATGGCCGCATCACCGGCGGCGACGATCTCGGTCGGGTTCACGCCGTCGCCCTCGACGAGATCGATGGTCCAGACGCCGTAGAGACGCTCGCCGCGCTTCCGCGACCGCTGGAAGAGGATGCGGTCGCGATCGGTCTCGGGAGACCAGCGGGGGAACATGCCCTCGCAGACGAACGAGCGGGCGCTGGGCTTGTCCACGGAGAGCGTCCAGAGCTCCCAGGCGCCGGTCCGATCGTTGAAGCGGCAGTAGCAGAGACGCTCGCCGTCGGGCGACCACGTCGGGTGCAGCTCCTGAGCGTCGTCGAAGGTGATCTGGGTGACGGGCCCGCCGTCGGTGCTCATGACGAAGACATCCCAGTTGCCGTGACGATCGCTCGCGAAGGCGACCCGGCGGCCGTCCGGGGAGATCTCGGGCATGACGTCGTGGGCGACGTCGCTGGTGAGCTGGGTGACCACGCGGCCGTCCACCGACTTGCGGTAGAGATCGGCCTGCTCCTGATGCTGCGTCGAGGCGAAGATCATCCACCCGCCGTCGGGCGAGAGATCCGGGTCGAAGTCGGAGCCCTCGGCGGCGAAGCTGACCTGCGTGAGATTCACATCGCCGCTGACGACCTCGGAGGTGTCGCCGACGGTGGTGAACTCGGGGAAGAGGCTCGTGCGGACGGCACCGGCGTCCGCGACGCTGGTGGCGAAGACCGCCTCGGTCTCGATCCGATCCGCGGCGGTCGCGACCTCGCCGGCCGACGCACTCTCCGCCTGCTCCTCGAGGTACCACCCCTCGCGGTAGTTCGGTGAGTTCCACGACGACTCGGAGGCCATGACGGGCTCGGT
>JAUIHC010000262.1 GCA_030432455.1 Phycisphaerae bacterium
CGATGCCGATACCGCGATTCCCGAGGTCCGCACGATTCCCCTCGGTCGCACCCGGGGCGGTTCGGTGCGGGGCGAGGGGGCGTGGCTCCCGAGTCGAGGCGAGGTCGCGGCGGACGTCGATCTTCCGAGGCCCGGCCGCTACCGCGCGGAGTTCGATCTCGCCGGTCAGCAGGCGGGAGATCAGCCGGTGCGGTTCGCACTGCGTCTGGATCGCGCCACGCAGCGCGAGGTGGACGTGCCCGAACGACCGGATCGGCCCGCGACGCACGCGTTCGAGTTCGAGTCGGATGCCGCGAGCGTGCGGATCGGGGCGGCGTTCCTCAACGACCACTACGCCCCGGAGCATCCGGACCCGTCGCAGCGCGACCGCAACGCGGTGGTGACGGGCATCCGGCTGGCGGGCCCGCTCGATCCCGGCGAGCCGACGCCGTTCCAGCGTCAGATCGACGGCTGGATGCGCGAGGGCGATCTCCGCACCGGGACCGCCCGGGCCGCGCGGCGGCTGCTCGAACGGTGCTGGTGCCGTCCGATTCCGCAGGACGAGGCGTATCGCGTGGCCGATCGTGCGATCGCCGCCGCGCAGGCGGCGGATGCCGACCCGGCCGGTGGAGACGAGGCGGCGGGTCGGCGGCCGCGTCGCGCCGCGGTTCAGCAGGCGATGGTCGTCTACGCGATCGCGAGTCCGGAGTTCCTCTATCGCATCGAGCGGGCGCGTCCGGGGGCGGAGATCGCCGCCGACGGCACCGAGCCGATCGACGGGCACGCCGTCGCGGCCCGGCTCGGTGCGTTTCTTCGCGGTGGTCTGCCCGACGATCGGCTTCTGGAGGCCGCGCGGCGCGGGCGTCTCGACGACGTCGAGGGGATTCGTCGCGAGGTTCGGCGACTGCTCCGCGGCGAGGCGCCACGCTCGCTCGCCGAGCGATTCGCGGTCCAGTGGCTGCATGTCGACGGCGTCGAGCGACTCCAGCCCGATCCGTCGCGGTACGGGGACGTCGACTCGGCGACGCTCGCGGACATGCGGGAGGAGACGGTTCGAGCGTTCATGGATGTCGTCGAGCAGGATCGGCCGATCACGGATCTCTTCCGGTCCTCGACGACCTGGCTCTCTCCCCGACTCGCTCGTCATTACGGCCTCGATCCCGAGGCGATCGGTCTCGACCCGGGCCCGGGAGACGCGTTTGCGCGAGTCGATCTCGCCGACGCGGGCGTGAGGCACGCGGATCTCGGGGTGCTCCGGCATGCGAGCGTGCTCGCCTCCACGAGCAACCCGGGAAGGACGTCGCCGGTCAAGCGCGGCAAGTGGGTGCTCGAGTCGCTGCTCGATTCGCCGCCGCCGCCACCGCCGCCCGGGGTTGCGCAGCTCCCCGATGCCGCGGACCCGGCCGTCGAGCATGCGTCGCTCCGGGCGATGCTCGAGGCGCACCGCGCTGATCCCGACTGTGCCGCGTGCCATGTGCGGATGGACGCGATCGGCTTCGCACTGGAGCCGTTCGACGGGGTGGGGCGATGGCGGACCGAGGACGACGGCATGCCGATCGACGCCCTGGCATCGTTCCCGGACGGCTCGACCGCCGACGGACCGCTGGATCTCCGTGACGTGCTGATCCGCGATCCGGCCCTGCGACGGTCGTTCGCCAAGCATCTCCTCGTCTACGCGCTCGGCCGCGGACCGGAGTGGCGGGACGAGCCGCTCATCGACGAGATCGCGCAGGTGCTCGAGGAGACCCCGACCGTCGCCGCCGCGGTCGAGGCGATCGCCGTCAGCGACGCGTTTCGAAGACGCCCCGCCGTGGAGTCCGATCTTTCCCGTTGATCCGGCCCCGGTGGCGGGAGTACCGTCGAGTCAGTTCCCGAGGAGCGTCTTCCATGCCTCGCCCCATCGATCGTCGCGCCGCCCTCCGTGGTCTCGGAACCGCGATCGCGTTGCCGTGGCTCGAGGGGATGACGCCGACGCGGTTCTCGCGGACCGCAGCGGCGATGGCCGTCGGCGGCTCCAGCACCCCGACTCGCGTGGCGTTCCTCTTCGTGCCCAACGGCGTGCACGCGCCCGATTGGCTGATCCCGGCAGGCGACGACACCACCCCGGGCGCGACGGTGCTGCCGGAGACCCTTCCGAGTCTGCTCGAACCGCTCGCCCGTGTCCGCGACCATGTGACCGTGCACGCCGGACTCGCCCACGGCAACGCCCGGGCGCTGGGTGACGGTCCGGGCGATCACGCCCGCAGCGCCGCGTGCTTCCTGACCGGAGCGCATCCGCGGAAGACCGCGGGCAGCGACATCCACAACGGCGTCTCGTTCGATCAGGTGCTGGCCGATCACTGGCGAGGTCAGGCTCGCTTCGACAGCCTCGAACTCGGCTGCGAACCCGCGATGACCGCGGGCAACTGCGACTCGGGCTACTCGTGTGCGTACAGCGCGAACATCGCGTGGCGGTCACCGCGAACGCCGGTGGCGAAGGAGACCAACCCCCGCGCGGTCTTCGAGCGTCTCTTCATGGCCGGTCCGGCGGGGGAATCCGCGGAGGCCCGCGACCGGCGCCTGCGGCGTCGGCGAAGCATCCTCGACGCGGTGCGGAGCGATGCCCGGCGGCTCTCCGGCGATCTCGGCGGCCGGGATCGCGAGAAGCTCGAGGAGTATCTCGACGGGGTTCGCGGACTCGAGCGGCGGATCGAGCAGGTCGAGGGACGGGCGCAGGATCCGACCGCGTGGGGACTCGACGAGCTGCCGGCGGGCGTGCCCGGGGACTATCGCGAGCACCTTGAACTCATGGGCGACCTGATGGGGCTGGCGTTCCGGCTCGATCTCACCCGGGTCTGCACGTTCATGTGGGCCAACGAGGGTTCCAACCGGGCATTCCCCGAGGTGGATGTCCGCGAGGGACACCACCATCTCTCGCATCACGCGGGGGACGAGGCGAAGATCGAGGCCATTCGACGGATCAACCTCTGGCAGGCCGAGCGATTCGCGGATCTGGTGGCCAGGTTCGGCGCCATCGAGACCGGTCCGGATCGCACCCTGCTCGACGAGACGCTGCTGTGCTTCGGCGGCGCGATCTCCGACGGCAATCGCCACAACCACGACGACCTTCCGGTGGTGGTCGCCGGTCGAGGTGGCGGCGTCGAGTCCGGTCGTCTCGTCCGGCATGCGGCCGGCACGCCGCTCTGCGATCTGTTCGTCGGCATGGGGCGGGCGGCGGGGGCGCCGATCGAGCGGTTCGGCGATTCGTCCGGCGTGGCCGCGCTCTAGTTCGACTCCGAGCCCGGGGTGTCCAGTCCACCGCCGAGGATCGACCGAATCGACGCCGCGACCGACGGGGCGTGCGTCACCGCGGGGCCGTCCAGCACGCTCTCGTGGATCTCGCGCGGGACCGACAGCAGGACCCCCTTGGCCATGGCCACCAGCTCCGGTCGGCCCTTGATCCGAGCCGCCGCTCCGTCGTCGAGACGGGCGAACGCCTCCAGGAAGAGGCGGGAGTTCTCGGTGGCGATCGACGGATCGGAGAGAGGCAGCTGCGGGAACGACAGGTAGACGTAGGCGAAGGCGGCCGGATTGCCGTCGTAGAACGCGTAGGTCTCCACGACCCAGCGTTCGACGAGCTCCGAGGGGGAGGTCGCGGACTCGGCGATCGACTTCTTGGCGACCGCCATGTCCCGGACGATCTCCTCGTAGATGGCCTGCTGCATGGCCAGCTTGCTGGGGAAGTGCTGGTAGAGCACCGCCTCGTTGCAGCCGGCCCGACGGGCGATCGTGCGGACGCTCGCCGCGGCCAGTCCGTCCGAGCCCACCACCTCGATCATCGCGCGGATGAGCCGGGCCCGGGTGCCCTCCCCGTCGGTGGAGACTGCGGGCTGATCGGTTGCTGACATGGGAACGCCTCCGGAATGAGACTCAAGGTCGATTCCGGACGGTAGCAGGTCGCAGATTCTCAACGGATGTTTGGATCTGGATTCGGTCGGCAAACCCGGTTCCTGATACCGGCAAGGGGGTTCTCAGGGACATGGCGGGAGGGGATTTGCCTCTATTTGCGGATTTTGGCGGTCCACCGGCTTGATTCACCCGAGATCTGGGCTATCTTTCCTGCGTCGGCACACCAGCCGGCACCCAACCAAGACTCTTTCGTCCGGGGTCTTGGCGAGCGTCTCCCCACTCTTGCCGAGACCCCTTTTCGACCGACCCCGCCTCCGGCGGGGTCGGTTGTTTGTGCGTCGGGTGTTCTTGGCGTCGGGCCTCTCCTGAGACGCAGGAGACGGTGGCTCCGGCCCTCTGGCCGCGCCAGCGTCCTGTGGTCGATGTTCTCCGCATGGGATGCACGGTCGCGGTGGTCGGACTCGGCGGCATGGGAGCGATGGCGGCGGCATCGCTGGCCACTCGGGGGGTCCGGGTGATCGGACTCGATGCCCGGCGGCCGCCGCACGACGCCGGCAGCTCGCACGGCGGCTCGCGGGTCGCCCGGACCGCGTACTTCGAGCACCCCGATTACGTACCGCTCTTGCGCGAGGCGTTCGACGGCTGGCGACGGATCGAGCACGACACCGGCCGCCGGTGCCTGCACCGATCCGGGGTCCTGCTCCTCGGCGGACCTCGGTCCGAGGTGATCGCCGCGTCCCGATCGAGTGCCCGGATGCACGGAATCCGCGTGGAGGATCTTGCGCCCGCCGAGATGCGTCGTCGGTGGCCGCTGTTCCGTCTCCCCGATGATGTCGAGGGGCTTCTGGAGCCCGATGCGGGTTTCGTGGTTCCCGAGCACGGCGTGGAGGCGGGACTGGAGATCGCCGCCGGAGCGGGTGCCGACCTTCGCTTCGACACCGCGGTGACGTCGATCGACGCCGACGACGATCGAGCGGTCATCCACGCGGGCGGCGATGCGATCCCGGTCGATCGCGTGGTGGTCGCGGCGGGGGCGTGGACATCGCGACTGCTTCCGACGCTT
>JAUIHC010000263.1 GCA_030432455.1 Phycisphaerae bacterium
TCCGCGATCGAGGCGACCGACCCGGACCCGACGGGGCGGGACACCGCCGCCGGGTTGAGGGCCGACATCGAGGAGGCCGACGGGGCGACCCCGGATCCCGAGGCGGTCGGCGAGCCGGTCCGCAGCGAACCGCCGGCGTCGAAGGCGTCCGATTCTCCCGCAGGGTGATCCGATCGCCGATCGTCGATCGCCGATATCGCGGCGGTCGGGCGGTGGCGGCCTTTCGTGTTCGAACGAAACGGGCTGGAGTCGGCTCGGCGGGCTGCCGATGCCGAAGGGCCGCGATCCGTCGCGGAACGGGAAGGGCGTGGTCGTGGACCGTCGCTCCCTGAGACCACTGGTGCCCGGGGGAGAAGGGCGTCTTCGGTGCGAACCGGACGTGGACCCATGGTGCTGGTCGTCGACGACGATCGGATGAGCGTGCTCATGATCGCCCGCGTGGCGAGCGGTCTCGGTTGCCAGTGCGTGACCGCCCGGACCGGCGCGACCGCGTGGCGGGAGTTCGTCCGCACCCGCTTCGATCTCGTGGTCACCGATCTCAACATGCCCGGTGGGGACGGGGCCGTGCTCGCCCGCCGGATTCGCGGGCGATCCAACGTGCCCGTGCTTCTGGTGACCGGCCTCGACGCCGCGACCCCGGCGGCGTGCGGCGTGGTCGGCCTCGAAGGGGTCGAGGTGCTCCGAAAGCCCGTGGTCCCCCCGCAGCTGCGGGAGGCGATCGAGAAGCGGCTGGAATCCTCGCTCGCGCCGATCACCGCGGCCTGAGCGTCGGGCCGGTGCGATAGCATCGCACCGTGCCTTCCGACGCCCGGGACATTCCGCTGCCGCAGTTCGATCCGACACCGGTCCGGCCGGCCCACGCGGTCGGCCCGAGATCGCTCGACGCGGTCCGGATGCTGCGGATCTCGGTCACCGATCGCTGTCATCTGCGTTGCCGCTACTGCATGCCCGCGGAAGGGGTCTCGTTCCTGCCCGCGTCGGCGCTGCTCGGTGCCGCCGAGATCGAGCGGGTGGCCGAGGTCGCCGCGGGACTCGGCGTCACGCACATCAAGATCACCGGCGGAGAGCCGACCATCCGCCGCGATCTGCTCGACCTCGTCTCGCGGCTCCGTGGAATCGAGGGCATCGAACTGTCGATGACCACCAACGGCCTCCGGCTCGAATCGATCGCGGGGGCGCTTCGGGAGGCGGGGCTCGATCGGCTCACCGTGTCGATCGACTCCCTTCGATCCGACCGCTACGCGGAGATCACCGGCGGTGGGCGGCTGGACCGGCTGCATCGCGGCCTCGACGCCGCCCACGAGGTGTTCGGCGGTCTGAAGCTCAACGTCGTGGTCATGCGTCACATCAACGACGACGAGATCGGAGACTTCGCGCGGCTCGCGGTCGAGCGGGACTGGACGGTCCGGTTCATCGAGTTCATGCCGCTCGGGCGGAGCGTGATCGCGGATCGGGAACCGAAGGAGGCGCTGGTCGAGGCGGACGAGATCGAGCGGGCGGTCGTCGCCGCGATCGGGCCGCTGCGTCCGCTCCTCCGCGCCGAGCCCGGCATCGGCCCGGCCCGGGTGAACGGAACCGCGGCGGGCCGGGGACGCATCGGGTTCATCCACGCGATGAGTCGGCCGTTCTGCGAGTCGTGCAATCGACTCCGGCTCGATGCGGTCGGGGTCCTGCGAAGTTGTCTCTTCGACGGCGGCGAGATCGACCTTCGCCCGCTGCTTCGGTCCGGGGTCGATCGGCGGGACGAGCGTTGGCGGGACGCGTTCGCCGGCTGCACCGCGCTGAAGCCCGAGGTGCACGGCCCTCGCGGCGACCGGGCGATGAGCAGCATCGGAGGATGATCCGAGACGCCCGGTGCTTGACACCGTCGTCGGCATCCGGTCCCCTGCGAGGATGATGAACCTCTGGCGTCGTCGTGCGGCCGTTCGCGGATCGCTCTCACTGCTGACCGTCCTCGTCCTGTCCGCCGGGTGCGAGCAGGCGGCCTCCGATCCGGCGACGCTCGCGGAACAGTCGATCCTCGGTCCGGCGGGGCAGGGGGGCGACCCGGCCGCCGGCGCGGTCTGGCAGGAGGCGTTGGAGGCGTGGCCCCGGGACGGGAATCTCTCGGTGCTCTACGGCGAGCCGAAGATTCAGGGGCAGATGGACGCGTGGATGATGGGCCAGGTTCCACCCGCGGCGGTCCCCGACATCGGCGTGCCGGTGATGGAGAAGGTGCGTGCCTTCAACGACCGTCTGATCGATCTCGACGGAGGCTGGGGCGCGATGCCCGATCCGTCCGCGATCCGCGGCATGGCCGTTCGAGGCATCCGCAAGACGCTCTGGTCCGACGCGAGACTCGCGGTCGCGGAAGGCGATGAGGATCGTCTCGTCGAGGTGCTCGTCGTCATGGCGACGCTCCCTCGCGTCTCGCATGCGTACGACGCGACGGCGAACGGCGTGCTCGTGACGCTGGGGTTGGTCGATGGGTTCTCGTGGGCGATGGGGGATGCGACCAGGCCCGGCTTCGACATCGAGCTCGATGCCGCACAGTGCGAGCGGCTGCGGAAGGCGGCGTCGTGGGTGGAGGTCGAGGATGCCTTCGGGGCCGCCGCTCCGGAGGATGCTCGCCGGGCCTCGATCCTCGATCAGTACGAGACGAAGACGCGTCCGAAGGTGCGTGAACTGCTCGCGGCGCTCTGCGGCTGATCGGGGGTCAGACCGGACAGAGCTCGGATCGGAGCCGCTCGATCAGGGCGGCATTCGCTCGGGGCCACGGCAACTGATCGAGCTCGGTCAGCGGGATCCATCGCCACGCCCGATCGGTCACGGGCGGATCGCCGTCTTGAGATCGGGCGAGCAGCAGCTCGACCACGACGTGGTGCTCGCTGCGCTGTGTCGGATCGAAGTCCTCGGCCAGTCCGATCGACCGCACGATGTCGATGTCGATCCCGAGTTCCTCCTGAGTCTCGCGCCGTGCGGTCTCCGCCGCGGACTCGCCGGGGTCGATCTTCCCCCCGGGAAACTCCCAGACGCCGCCGCGAATGGCCTTCCGTGAACGCCAGGCAGCCAGCACCTCGATCAGGCCCGTGTCGTCGGCCCGGATGACCGCCGCGATCGCGACACGGGTCGGGGACGGCTTGGGCTCGATGCTCGCAAAGTCATTGTTGGCAGGCATTTGTAATTTCATATGAGATGGAGGCATTCGGCCGTTGACCCACCCCCCGGGGAGCCGCTACCGTCCGGGGGTCCCACGGTGGACCCGGGTCGTTCCGGCGATTCCGGTCCGTCCGGGGGATGTGCATCCTTCTGGGATGTCGAATCAGGGGTCATGTGGCGATATGGCCACGATCTTGGGCCGAACAGCGGCGAAATCGCCTTCTTCTTTGGCCTGTCCTCTTCGGCCTCTCTTCGTTCGGCCTCTCTGGTTCGGACATGGTCAGGGGTAGGCTTGGGGCAGCCGCCGTGGGGGAGTCAGACGCTCGGCCCCATGCCTCGAAGGGTACCTCCCCGGGTCATCCCCGGGCAACCCTCAGGCTCCCCTCCGGTTCGCCGGGGTGTTCCGCGACGCGTCGCGGAAGGCCCGACAATCACGCTTCTTCGTGGTCGTGTCTCCGCTCGTCGGTCGGCACGGCCCAAGACCGCCCGGTCGGGTCGGAGCGACCGGGCGGTTGCTTTTTTGCCAGCCCCAACGGTGGACGACACGAGTGAAAGAGAACGGTGGGAGACCCGCAGAAGCGGACGCGGTCATCCGCGGGCGGCCGACGCGGATCGCCCTCGATGCATGATCGGGACTCGGGCGACATCCGAGGGGCGTACGCTGTGCCTCCTCGATGCCGGTCCTCCGCGGGGGCCGGCACTCCCCTCCCGGAGATCGCCATCGTGCGAGCCCTGCGACAGAACCTGATCGGTCTCATGATCCGTGCCTGGGTCGGCGGAGTCGTGATGGCCGGGGCCTCGGCATCCGCCGACACGCTCGACCTCGTGCTCGCGAGGGCCGCCGTGCCGTCGGACTCGCCGGTGACCGAGGCCGGATCACGGGCGTCGGTCGCCGCGTTCGGCACGGAGGGCTCCGCCGACTGGTGGATCGGTGGCATGGCGGGGGCGGAGGTCGGCATCACGAACCTCGCCGCCGTCCGGGGAGGCGTCGACTGGTTCGTCGCCACCGACTTCAGCATCGGACTCCAGGCGGATCTCGGGTGGGCGGCTCCCGAGGGGCGGGACGGCGGCATGCTGGTCGGCATCGCACCGATCCTGCGATGGCACTTCCTGCACCGCGATCACTGGACGCTCTTTGCGGAACTGGGGGTCGGCGCCGCGTGGACCACGACCCGCATCCCCGTCGGCGGCACTCGCTTCAACTTCTCGCCGCAGGCGGGACTGGGGGCGACCTTCGCGCTCGGAGACGACTGGCGTCTTCGCACCGTGCTCGGTTGGTACCACATGTCCAACGCCCGCACCGGCAACAACAATCCCGGGCTCGACGCGGTGGCGATCACGATCGGCATCGGGCGATCGTTCTGAGGCCGGGTCCTGAGGTCCTGTGTGACGGATCGGCGTCAGACCCGATCGATCCGTCAAGCAGGACACTCGTCCCCGTAGCCCTCGGGGTGGGCCTGCATCCATCGCCACGCGGTCTCGACGGTCTCGTCGAGATCCGTGAATCGCGGCGTCCATCCGAGTTCTCGTCGGATGCGACTCGCATCCGCGAAGAGGGTCGGGGGATCGCCGGCGCGGCGGGTGCCGATGTAGGCGGGGATCGCGTGCCCGGTCGTCCGGCGACACGATTCCAGCACTTCCCGCACCGACCAGCCGTGACCGATGCCGACGTTGTAGCGGCGTTCGTCGCCGGGCGCGAGGGCCGCCATCACCGCGAGGTGCGCGTCCACGAGATCGACCACATGCACATAGTCGCGGATGCAGGTGCCGTCCG
>JAUIHC010000264.1 GCA_030432455.1 Phycisphaerae bacterium
GGTTCCGGGAAGCAGTGACGGGACGCTCTTGTTCGATCCGGCCATGGGCAGGGGTCTCGGGGGGAGGCGACGAACATCGATCCGGGTCTTCCTTGGTTCGGCAAGGGCAGCCCGTGCACGGTAGCCCGGGCAGGAGCCGACCGGTGGTGCCGACTCGGGACTTCGTCGGTCGGCGATCGCCGCCGGAATGAGAACGACGACGTCCCCGGGGGGCGTCGTCGTCGAGTACCGGCCCGCCCCACCCGGCACATGACGCCGCGGGGCTCGAGTCGATGGCACGGAGGTGGCCCCTCCGCCGTTGTCCTCTGCCGTTGTCGGGCGGCTCAGACGGGCATGCCCGCCAGTTCGTCCGCGACCCGCTCCATGAGGGGGCCGACCGTGTCCGGACCGAAGTCGAAGTTCCCTCCGGCGGTCTCGAACAGGGTCGGCAGCGGACGGGATCCGCCGAGGCGCAGGCCGTCGAGATACCGCTCGATCGCCCCCTTCTCGTCGGCGAGGCTGTTGCACCAGACCTGCAGGGCGCCGAGCTGGGCGATGCCGTATTCGATGTAGTAGAACGGCAGGCCGAAGAGGTGCAACTGTCGCTGCCAGAGCGAGGCTCGGGCGTCCTCCAGCCCGGTCCAATCCACGGCGCCGCCGAAGCGTTCCTCGATCTCGACCCACCTGGCCCGTCGGGCGTCGCGGTCATGGCCGGGGTTGGTGTAGATCCAGTGCTGGAAGGCGTCGATCGTCGCGATCCACGGCAGCGTCTTCGCGAGACCCTCCAGTTGATCGCGGCGGGCACGGTCGGCCTCGTCGGGGCCGTAGAACTCGTCGAGGTACGGGAAGCACAGCAGTTCCTGCGACATCGAGGCGACCTCGCAGAACTCCATCGGCGCCGAGCGATAGGCGAGGATCGGTTCCTCGCGGCACACCATCGAATGGAAGGCGTGCCCGGCCTCGTGGACCATGGTCACGAGGTCGCGTTGGACGCCCGAGGCGTTCATGAAGATGAACGGCTTGCGGGTCCGCTCCCGCTGGTACTGGTAGCCGCCCGGGGCCTTGCCCTTGCGGGTCTCCAGATCGAGGCAGTCGCCGGTGCGGAGCTCGTCGAACATCGCCCCGAGTCGCGGGTCCATCCGGTGATAGAGCCGCGAGGTCCGATCGACGAGGTCGTCGGCCCCCGAGAACGGTTGCAGAGGCTCGCGACCCTTCATATCGACGCCGAGATCCCAGGGCCGCAGCGGGTCGATCCCGAGCGTCTCGCGGCGGTTCGCCTGAGCCGACCGCATCACCGGCACGCAGTGCTTCTCGACCGCCTCGTGGAAGCGTTCGCAGTCCGCGGGTTCGTAGTCGTAGCGATGCAGGCGACGATGCTGGTAATCGCGGAAGTTCTCGAAGCCGGCGTTGATCGCCAGCTGGTGCCGCTTCGCGATCATCTCGTCGAAGATGTCGTCGATCGCATCGCGATCCTGCAGCCGCCGGGCGGCCACCGCCCGCCACGCCGACTCCCGGACCGCGCGATCGGTCATCTCGAAGTACCGACTCATCTGCGGAAGCGTCTTCTCCTCGCCCTCGAACTCGACGGTCATGGCGCCGCAGGTGCGGGCGTACTTCTGGTCGAGCAGCGAGAGCTCGGTCTCGATCGGCACGTTCTCGTCGCGGAAGAGTCCGACGTTGGTGCGGAGTCGTCGAAGCAGCACGCCGTACCGGTCCTGATCGAGGGCGTCGGCATGGGGGCATTCCGCGATCTTCCGATCGAGCTCGAAGGTCACCTTCTTCAGATGCGGTTCGACGTCCTGCACGAAGCGTTCGAACGCGGCCTGCACCTCGGGGTCGGCGGTGTGTCGCGTGGTCTCGATGTAGAGGTTCGCCTCGGCCTCGCTGGTGGCGGCGTCGAGCTCGCTGCGATCGAGGATCAGACTCGCAAGGCAGTGGTCGCACCTGAGCTCGCGGTCGAGCAGTGCTCGGTACAGCGGTTCGAGCTGCGACCAGTCGGCGGCATCGAGATCCTCGGGAACGAACGAGGTGCTGGGGGTGCAGGACATGCAGGATCTCCCGGGGAACGGGGCATTCGAGGTGGAGTCGTCGATCCGCAGGGTAACAGCCGTCGCCGCCGTGCCGGACATTTCGAGAACAAGGGTCACAGGGGCGAGAGGGTCGATCAGTCGCCGGTTCCGCGGATGATCTCACCCACCCGGGCGCCTCCGGAGGCGCGGACGGGGATCGCGGGCAGGTCGAATCGCGACTCGATCGTCTCCGCCAGCAGGCCCCCGGTGAGCTCGTCCTCGGCCACGAGAAACAGGGTCGAACCGCTGCCGGAGACGTGGATCGGCAGGCCGACGGCGTCCGTCAGGCTCGCCCGGAGATCCGCGAGCTCGGGGTGCAGATCGCACGCCGCCTCGGCGAGATCGTTGAACGGCGAGTCGGGGTTCGGACCCGAGGCGGCGAGTGTCCGCACGCGGACGGCATCGACGCGGGCGTCGGGCCGGAGGTCGTCGAAGCGTCCATAGACCGGCCCGGTGGGGCAGGAGATGGCGGGGAGGATCAGCACCGCGTGGAGGGCCGCCGGCTCGGGAAGGTGCTCGATCCGCTCCCCGAGCCCGGAGACGATCGCGGATCCGCCGTGCACCAGAAACGGCAGGTCCGACCCCAGCGGCGCCGCGATGTCGGCGAGTTCGTCGGGTGAGAGTCCGAGGTCGAAGAGTCGGTTGAGCCCATGGAGCATGGCGGCCGCATCCGCCGAGCCACCGCCGAGTCCGCCGCCCACGGGGATTCGCTTGGCGATCTTCGCCTGCACGGAGAGGCCGCGGCCGATCCGGCGTTCGAGCGCCTGATGAGCCCGCGCGGCCAGATCGCGGGAGATCGACCAGTCGATGTCGGATGGTCGGCGTGCCTCCTCGTGCCAGATGATGGCGTACCGGCTCGGATATCCGGTCGGAAGGCGAACGAGCTCGAGGTCGTCGTGGAGGTCCACGGTCGCCATCCATCCCGAGATCGGATGCATGCCGTCCGCCCCCGGAGCCCCGACGGACAGGGCGAGATTGAGTTTGGCAGGCGCCTGGACGTGGATTCGATCACGCATGATCCCCGAAAGATACGCCCCGACCGCCACGCCGGATACCATCGCGCTCCCAACCGTCCGATCCATTCTCCAATCTCCTTTCTCCATCGCCTGCCATGCTCCTCCAGACCCGACTTCCCGATGCGTACCTGCGACTCGGCTCCGACGAGGCGGTTCGCCGCATCGAGGCACGGCGGGCCGAGCTCGGCGATCGCCTGCTCATTCTGGGGCATCACTACCAGCAGGACGATGTGATCCGTCATGCGGATCTGACCGGCGACAGTCTGAAACTGAGCCGGATGGCGGCGGAGGAGGCGATCCGTCGCGGCACCGAGTTCATCGTCTTCTGCGGCGTCCACTTCATGGCCGAGACCGCGGACATCCTGACCGACGAGTCGGTGCAGGTCATCCTGCCCGATCTCTCCGCCGGGTGCTCGATGGCGGACATGGCCCAGTGGGACGAGGTGAACGACTGCTGGGACGCGCTGACGACGCTGCTTCCGGGCGAGCGGATCGTGCCGGTCACCTATGTCAACAGTTCCGCGGCGGTGAAGGCGTTCGTCGGGATGCACGGCGGCGCCTGCTGCACGAGTTCCAACGCCGGGGCCGTCTTCGACTGGGCCCGAGCGGGCGGAGAGCGGCCGGAGGACGGCCCGGCCCGTGTCCTCTTCCTCCCCGACCAGCATCTCGGCCGGAACACCGCTCATGCCCGCGGACTCCGCACCGAGGTCGATGCCGCCCGCGACGGTGACGCGACGCTGCCGCAGACCGCGCTGTGGGACCCGCGGAAGGACGGCGGCGCCTCGGACGAGGCGTATCGCGCCGCCGAGGTGATCCTCTGGGCCGGGCACTGCAGCGTGCATCGCCTCTTCCGGGTGGAGCACGTCGCGGCCGCGAAGGAACGGCATCCCGACTGCACGGTGATCGTGCATCCGGAGTGTGCGCAGGAGATCGTCGATGTCGCGGATGTGTCCGGCAGCACGGAGTACATCATTCAGGCGATCGAGTCGGCGCCCGAGGGATCGGTCTGGTACGTCGGTACCGAGGTGCATCTGGTCGATCGTCTCGCCCGAGCCGCGGCGAGTCGCGGGGTCGAGGTGCGGATCCTCAGCGACTGCCAGTGCCTCTGCACCACGATGTATCGAATCGACCCGCCGCACCTGGCGTGGTCGCTCGATCGCCTCGCCGAGGGGGATGTCGTGAACCGGATCGAGGTCAACGCCGAGGCCGCTCGGCACGCGAGGGCGGCGCTCGACCGGATGCTCGCGAACGTGCCCGCGAGTCCGGTGGCGGTCAAATCGGGAACATAGAGAATGGAGAATGGAGAATGAAGAATGGAGAATGGGGGGACTCGCATCCCTCCGGTTCCCGATCGCCCATTCTCCATTCTCTCCTCCATTACACTCCCCTCCTTCGGACCCGTTCCCGGGTCCGCCCCGGAGCCCCCCATGCGGATCGTCATCTGCGGAGCCGGTGAGGTCGGGAGTCACGCCGCCGACGTGCTGGTGCGGGCGGACCACTCGGTCACGGTGATCGACCTCGACGAGGAGCGTCTGCGGCCCATCGAGGACACGATCGACGCCCGCACCGTCGCGGGCAGTTGCGCCCGGGCCGACGTGCTGCTCGAGGCGGGCGTCGCCGATGCGGACATGCTGGTGGCGGCGACCGATCGCGACGAGGTGAACCTGCTTGCGGCCACCCTCGGCAAGCGGCTCGGGGCGAAGAAGGCCGTGGCCCGCGTGCACGACTTCGACTTCGCCGATCGCCATCGCTTCGACTACGGCCGCACGCTCGGCATCGACCATCTCATCTGCCCCGAGTTCAGTGCCGCGATGGCGATCGCGCAGAACAT
>JAUIHC010000265.1 GCA_030432455.1 Phycisphaerae bacterium
GGTTGCTCCCGACTCACGGGTCGAGATCGCCTTGAGTCGCTTCTGGAGTTCCGTGCCGTAGAAGATGTTGTCGCCCAGCACCAGCGCACTCGGCCGATTTCTCACGAAGTCGGCGCCGATGATGAATGCCTGGGCCAGGCCGTCTGGCGAGGGTTGGACCGCCCATTCGATCCGCATGCCCCACTGATCGCCGTCGCCGAGCAGGTTCTGGAACATCGCCTGCTCGTGCGGGGTCGTGATGATGAGCACCTCCCGAATGCCCGCCAGCATGAGTACCGACAGCGGGTGATAGATCATCGGCTTGTCATAGACCGGAAGCAGCTGCTTGCTGACCCCGCGGGTGATCGGGTGAAGCCGCGTGCCGGAGCCGCCTGCAAGAATGATGCCTCGTCTGGTCGTCATAGCTGGTGGAGGATCGGCCGAATCAGGGTCCGGGGCCGTCGAAATCGTCGAAGTCAGCCTTGAAGCCTCTCGAGGAACCGCTGGATGTCGGCCAGCGCCGCCTCGTCGGGCTCGGGCTCGCGGCGATGCATCCGGATCGCTTCCCGAGCCTGCACCCCCGCCTCGGTCGGCTTTCCGGCGAGCGCCAACCCCTGAGCCAACGTGAATCGGAAGCCCGCCCGCTGCGGGGCTGCCCTGATCGCGGCGTTCGCGAGTTCCACGGCCTGCGATCCGTCACCTCGGGCGAGCGCCACCAGGGCCCGCGTGTCAAGGACCTCCGGGGCATCGCCGACGATCTCACCGAGGTCGTCCGCCACCATCGATGCCTTGGTCAGGGCCGCGGCCACCTTGTCAGGCTCGACTCGGCCCTCGAGCACCGCCAAGGCAGTGACGGCGGCGAAGTTGTTCATCGCCATGATCGCGGCATTCGCGATCGGGGCCACCTGCTGCCGCTCTGCGGGGGTCAAGGTCTCGAATCGCTTGAGCTGGTCGATCGTCCCCGCCGGGAGCCCGTCCACGAGGGCGGCAAAGCGATCGAGCGTTCCGATCGGATCGGTCTGTTCGTCAAGCCCGACCCTGGTCAACGCCACCTGCATGGCCACCGCGGGCTCCGTGCTGGAGGCGGCGATCTCGTCGAGCAGGGTCTCCATCCGCGAACGCACTCCGGCATCCCCGGTACGGCGATACACCGACGCCAGGGCACCCGCCATGGGAAGCCGCGCGGGGCCCGGCGGGACGGTCGTGATCGCGCGGTCGACCGCCGCCCGCGCTGCCTGCGGAGGTGCCCCCTCCGCCGCGACGAGCCACGGCACCAGCCCCCCCGGCTCGCTCGCGGATGACCTGGCTCGGAACAGCGTCCAGGCATCGTCCACCCGTCCCGATCGAAGCAACGCCGTGAAGAGCAACTCCCAGGCCCGGGGTCGTTCGTCCGGGCCGTCCATGATCGCCGTACGGTAGGGCTCCAGCGTTCGAATCACCGCGTCATGATTGCCCATCCGGGACTCGACCAGCGCGACCGGAATCGCGTTCGCAAGCCGAGCACCGTCTCCGGCTCGGCGAAGGCCCTCGCGGGCGGCGGCCAGCGCGTCGGCGGCGTTGCCGAGGGCGAGGTGGATCCGACTGAGTTGCGCTGGAAAGACGGAGTCCCCGGGGAATCGGCCGACGGCGCCTTCCGCCAGCTCGATCAGCGCCTCTCCTCGCCGAGCCGCGAGCGTCGGATCCGCATCGACGAGTGCCTGCTCGTACGCCGCCCCGAGGATCTCGAGGGCGAGAACCCAGACCGGACGCGACGTCGGCTGCGTCTTCACCAGCGTCTGGGCCCGAACGACATGTTCGGGGCTCGGCGTGAATCGCTCGCCGTCCGGCGACGCGTCGTACGCCAGTCGCATGAGTTCGGCCTCTTCCGGACGCAGCCCGCCCAGCAGGTCGATGGCATCGCGAGCCGAGGCGCGGAGTTCGGTATCCGCGAGCCGGATCGTCGCGTTTCGCCGCAGAACCCCCGGATCGTCCGGGGAGAGCCCCGCCGCACGGTCGAGTGCGAGCATCGCAGCCGACGGATCGCGATCCGGCCCGTTCAGATGCAGGATCGCGCGGATCAGGAATGCCTCCGCGGACGTGTCGCCATCCGGCCCGAGTCCGTCCAGGAGCGTCGCGAGTTCGGACCACCGCTGAAGTTCCAGCAGCAGACCGGCCAGCGCGAGATCCCGGCGCAGGTCGGAGGGGAACACGGTCGAGGCTCGAAGGAAGGCGATGCCTGCCTCGGGATCACCTTCGCGAACGAGTCGAGCCGCGGCTTCGATGTCGACCGCGAACGGCCGCGCATCATCGGCGAGAAGGTCGTCGAGAATGCGATCGGCTTCGGCGATTTCGCCCGACCGATACCTCGCTCGAGCACATTCGAGCCGATCCAGCGGCCGTCCCGTCCGCTCGGCGAGTTCACAGGCACTGGCCGCCACGAGGTCGCCGTCTCCTTGACCCGCGATCAGAGTTGGGATGAGCCGCTGGATCTCGGGGGGGGCGGCAGCCCGGCGTCGATACAGGTTCTGGACCTGCTCCTGCGCCTCGTCGAATCGGCCTGCCTTCTGAAGAAGATCGATCAACAGCACGACCGAGTCGAATCGCGCCGGACGCGATCGGACGCTCTGTTGCAGGACCGCGATGGCCCGATCCGCCTGCGGCGGATCGGAGGCTGCCAGGAGCCGAACGAGGGCGAGTTCGAGCTCCACGCCGCCGGTTCCACCTGAGACGATGGGATCCACCCGAAGCACGGCCCGCCGGACCGAATCGGCATTGTCCGACTCGAAGCCGATCACATGGGTCGCCTCGGCCAGAATGGTGGGAACCGAATCGGTTCCATGCTGTTCCTTCGCCCGATCCACCACGGCCAGAGAGAGCTCCGAATTCCCACGAGCGATCGCCACCCGCTGCATGCGGCGAAGGATCCGCTCGTCGGTCGGTATCGAGAGCAGCAGCTCGATCGCGTCGTCGATCGGCCCATCGACGGCCAGGGCATGGTCCAGCCGCTCCAGACCGAGGAGCCGACGACCGGCCTCGTCGGTACGACCCGCGAACCGATCCTCGATGATCGTCATCGCCGCGGCATGATCGCCCGCGCGACGGAGCATCGACGCTTCGAGCACGGCGACCCGATCCTGCTCGTCCTCGGACTCGGCCTGGGCCCGGAGTCGTTCGAGAAGTGCTCCATCGCGGCCGAGCTCATTGGCCTGGTTGATCGCCGCGAGCCGAAGGAGCACCGCCGTGGTCGCCGTCTCCTCCATGGCGCGGTCGATGGCCGACCGAGCGATGTCGGGCTCTCCGGCTCGAGTCGCCGCGTCCGCGACCAGCGGCAGCACCAACCCGACGTCCCCGTCGGATGCCTCGACATCATCGAGAACGGCCTGAGCCAACTCGAGCGGCGAGTCGTATTCGGTGAATTGCGGTTCCACCTCCCGAGCGGTCAGGCCCGCCGCGTCGAGCGCCAGCCAGGCCTCGATCAGCGAAATGACCGATGCGAGCGTCTGGGTCCCGCCCGCGTATCGCACCGCCTGTCGGAAGGCTTCGGTGACCGACTGACTATCGAGCAGCCCCCGAACCCCGCGGCGACCGATCGGGAGCGACCGCTGTCCGACCATCTCGCCGGCCCGCGCCCACGCATCGTTCGCGAGACTCTGATAGCCCGATCTGGCAAGGATGTCTCCGAAGACCGTCTGAACCAGCGGATTCCCCCGCAACGCCGCCGCCGCGGTCTGGGCCACCGCCAGTTCATCCTCGTCCACCCGTTCGAGTCGTCCCACTTCGAGCAGTTCGGAGACCTGCGTCAGCAGGTCACGAACGCTGGGTTCGAGCATCGCCGAGTCAAGGAGCCCACGGAAGGTGGCGATGCGAGCGTCGAGGTCGGACCGATCATCCAGGAGGGCAAGCAGGGCGGCATTGGCGGCGACATCGACCAGCTGCTCGTCGGAGGGCGTGCTCCCATCGTCACCGGTGACGGAATCGAGCACTCGGAACGCGTCGTCGGATCGACCGGTGTTCCAATGGCGAATGGCGATGTTCATCGCCGCCGAGGGGTTCGACCGGACCGCCTGCTCGGCCTGTTCCAGCAGATTCCGAGCCAACGCCTGATCGTCGGGGGTCTGGAGCGCCTCCCGGATCGACACCGCTCTGAGGAGCAGCAACGGATCCTGCATCCCGATCGCTTCCACCGCATCGACGGCCGCCCGGGCGTCGTCGAGTTCGTTCCGCCGCAGATGCTCGATGGCCAGCACCAACCGCGGCATCGGGTCGTCGAGCCTTGCCTCGGCGACCCACGCCGTGACAAGATCCATCGTCGTCTCTCGAAGCGCGCCGTCCCGCAGAAGCTGCAGGTCTTCCGACCCGCCTTCCCGCAGCACATCGAGCACCTGTTCGCGACGATCGATGTCCTGCGGCTGAACCGCGAGGCGCTCGAGGGCCCACCGCAGCGCGACCTGGGAGTCGGCGTCCCTCAAGGCCTGCAGCCAGGCGGCGTCGGTTCGGTCGCCGCGAACGATGAGATCCGTCGACTCGGGGAGGTATTCGCCACGGACCTTCTTGATCTCGAAGAGATAGTCGAGCGCCTCGCCGTCCGCCGGTGCGATCTCCAGAATTTCCTGAGCCGTCTCCTCGAGTCGGACGATCGCGCGATTGGCGAGTTCCATGCGGGCCCGACCTCCGAGAGCCTTCTTGAGCGTCTCGGGATCGACGCCGGGCCGACTCGCAAGGGTCGTCGCCCGGGTGTAGTAGTTCATCGCCGTGTTCAGGTGGCGATTGTTGGGCTCGGGAACCCGGCTTCGGGCCTCGGCGAAGACCAGCAACGCCTCGAGGTCCTCCTGGTCCCGAGCCACCGCGAGACTGAGTTCGCGCATCGCGGTCTCCCAGTCACCTTCGGCAGCGGCGGCAAGTCCGGCGGATCGAGCCTCAACCGCCCGAGCG